>NZ_CABVEW010000001.1:0-281557 GCF_902497445.1 Faecalibacterium sp. Marseille-P9312 | reverse complement strand
GGGTAAAATGGGGTGCGAACGGCGGGGGTCAAGTATCTGCTCAAACAGGTGCAGCGCCCCGGGCAAAGTCCGCCATGCGGAGGCGGCCGGGATGCTCTGCTGCGGCAGAGCCCACGCCCTGAGATAATAGGGAGAGAGTATTATGCAGCGAAAAGATTTAGCTTTGCGGGTGCTGTCTACGGCAGCCATTATGTCGATTGTTACGTCCATTGCAGCCCCGGCCTTTGCGGATGTTTACTATATCGGCAACGGCAGCATTGACGTAGAGACCATAACGAGTACGGACGGCAAGCAGTATGTGAAAGTAACTCAGGGGGATAAGACCTACACCGACACCAGCGACGAGATCGTGATCAAGGACGGCACCGACGAAGATCATACTACCCTGAGGGAAGATACTCGAATTAAAGAAAAAAGAGCAGAGGTAGCAGTCCCGGACAAGGAGCGCACTGATACGCAGGAGCAGGAAGCAGCCGGGTCTGCGGACGCTGCCGGGGAGAGCCAGCCTGACCCGGACGCGGCCTTTACCCTGAGCGAGGCAGAGGAGGACTCTGCCCAGACCCAGGAGGGCAAGGACACCACCGAGGAGAAGAAAGAGCCCGCCGAGGACTCCCCCAAGGAGGATGTGGTGTACGAGTACGCCCCGGCGGCAGACCCGGATTCGGAGCAGCAGGCCACGAAACTCGCCCCCACCACCTCTGCAGACCCTACGGCAAAGACCAAGGAGGCCACTCTGGACGCCGCCCCGGCGGCTGATCCTGCTCCGACCACTCCGGCAGAGGGCAGCGCCGAAAAACCCACCAAAAACGTCATCCGGGTCATCAATAACTGGGTGGGCGAAGCGGCCAAGGAACTCAAGATCCGGCTCAGTAATGTGAACATTAAGGTGGAGAAGAAAGTTAATAAAGCTGCAATGGATGTCTCCGGCGACGGAAAGACAAAAGTTGAGCTGGACGGCCAGAATGTTTTGGATAGTTATGGAACCGATTATCCGGCAAGCTATCAGGCAGGACTGCGCAAGCAGGGAGAGGGAACGCTGATCATCACAGACGAGACCAATGACGAGGGAAAGAAAATCACCACCCCCAAATTAGAATCAGACACCTCCGGCAGCCTGACTGCAAAAGGTGCAGGTGGGAACGGAGCGGCAGGCATCGGGGGAAGTGCTGCCGAAGGCACAAAAAACATCACCATCGAGGGCTATGCAACGGTTCACGCAACAGGCAGCGGGAATGGCGCAGGCATTGGCGGCGGCGGCTACTATGGAAAGGAAAAACCTGGAGATGCAGAAAACATCATCATCCAGGGCTATGCGACCGTTGACGCAACAGGCGACGGGGGTGGCGCAGGCATTGGCGGCGGCTTTGCAGGAAATGCAAAAAACATCATCATCCGGGGGCATTCCAAGGTGAAGGCAACCGCCCGCGATGGCGCTGCCATCGGCGGCGGCAGTGCTGGGTGGGGCAGCTATTACGGTGGCTCGGCAAAGGGCATCGTGATCTGTGACCATGCAACGGTCGCTGCAAGGAGTGACACTGGCGATGGGGCCGCCATCGGCGCTGCTGCCGGAGATAATGGCAAGGACACCGAAGCAGAGGTGACCATTGGTACGGCCGGGGCTACCGCAGAGCAGGAAGATGTCCATGTCACGGCAACCGGGTTCTGCGGCTCTGCCATTGGCAATGGCGCAAAAGATACCAAGGTCACCATTCAGGGCCATTCGACCATCTGGACGGCGAACATCAGAAATTCCACTGCGATCGGAAGTAAGGATGGAAATGTGGAGGTCAACATAAAGGACAATGTTACCATTGATACAGACAATGTTTATGCAAATGCAGAGCCGGACAATTCAGGCTCCGGCATCGGCGGTGGGGATATTCGCGGAGATTCGAACAGAAAAGTTGTAGTGAACATTGACGGCGGAACAAACGGAAAAGTTAAGATCGGCGATTACGTTCAAATATTTGGAAAATATGGTGCGATTTCCGCCACCGAGGTCAACATCGGCAACAATGTGCTGCTTAAAATGAAACCATGGAAATCGCTGGATGATAAGTATATCAATGTGAAAGGTGCTGAGGCTAAGGTAGGCAAAAGAAGTGACCCCAAAGCAGGGGGCCTTGTAAATACCATTGGCGATAATACGGAGCTGTGGTATAGTGCGTATGGTAGACTGCAAAAGATCGTCCATGGCAAAAATGTTTGCACCAAAAAAGAGATCGGCCGCAAGGATGCCACCTGCACGGAAGATGGCTGGGTGAAGTACGGATGCACCTATGAGAGCGATAGGTATGCCACTGCCCCGGAGCATATCGACGAGTGGACGGAGACTATCCCCGCCACCGGCCACCACTGGAAGGACAACGGCAACGGCACCCACACCTGCACCAACTGCGGTGCCACCGAAGCCCTGCCCTCCGACACCAACAGCGCCCTTGAGCTGCGGGTGGTGGACGCCGAGGGCATGAATGAGCCCTTTACCGTGAGCGAGAACGGCACCCTGCGCACCTACACCGGTGCCTACGACACGGCCACTCTTACCGGCGACCTGAACACCCTGCGCTACCTGCAGGAGCATGGCGCACAGACCATCCAGTTCGTCACCAATGGCAAGACCAGCAGCTTTGCCATCAACGACCTGCTGGCACAGGGCAGCGGCAGCGAGGTGTTCTACCTCACCCACCGTGGGGCCGAAGAGCCCACCCTGCTGCTGGTGGAGGCAGACCACAGCGAACTGGTGAAAGACTAACCATCCCCCAAGGCGGAGAGTTTCCGCATCCCTCCGCTTGCCTCCTTATTGCAAAAGCCCCCGGCACGTTCCGCATCGTGCCGGGGGCTTTTTTGGTTATGGGCAGGCTTCCCTTTGTACAACCTCTCCGTCACGCCTGACGGCGTGCCACCTCTCCTGGTAGGAGAGGCCTTGGCAGTCCCCGCAAAGTGAACGGTTTCGCCAGAGGCTCCCCTACTAGGGGAGCTGTCGAGCGAATGCGAGACTGAGAGGTTGGACGAAGGCACAGCTTACCGCTGCGCAGCAGCTCTTTCGTGCCGGGCTTGCCCTCTCCGTCATTGCTTCGCAATGACACCTCTCCCAGAGGGAGAGGCACTGGCGTGTCGGCCAAGCCCACGCTGGACGAGCAAAGCTTACTCTATCCGGAAACAGTAGTGCCCTGCTACCAAGGCTAGCAGCAGCTTGACAAGGAACATGGTTCCGTAGCTGCTGCCCTCTGTAGCAGGGCACTATTTTTTGCGTTATATCAGGCTTCGCTCGTCCAGACGAAAGCTGACCGACATGCCAATGGCTCCCCCTTTGGGGGAGCTGGCGCGGAGCGCCTGAGAGGGCTTACTCCACGCTGATCATATAGTAGTAGACCGGCTGACCGCCCCGGATGTGGCTGACCTCAACGTGGTTGGGGCATTTTGCCTTGACGATCTCGGTCACCTTCTCGGCATCCTCGTCGGAGACGTCGCAGCCGGAGATGATGGTGACGAAGCTGGAATCCTTCTTGCACATACCGCGGGCCAGACGATAGGTGGCCTTGGTGATGTCGCTGGAGGTGGAGACGATCTTGCCGTTCTCCAGGGCCATGATCTCGCCCTTCTTGATGCGCTTGCCGTCGTACTCGCTGTCGCGGGCGGCGTAGGTGATGAGGCCGGTGGAGACCTTATCGGCAGCAGACATCATGTTGATGGTGTTGGCCTCGACGGTAGCAGAGGGGTCGAAGTTCAGCAGAGCGGTGATGCCCATGGGGACGGTGCGGGTGGGCAGAACGACCACCTGACGGTCAGCCAGCTTCTGAGCCTGCTCAGCAGCCATGATGATGTTCTTGTTGTTGGGCAGGACGAAGACGGTCTTGGCCGGGACGCTCTGGATGGCGGCAAGGATGTCCTCGGTGGCGGGGTTCATGGTCTGACCGCCGGAGACGACAGCGTCAGCGGCCAGGTCGGTGAAGACAGACTTCAGGCCCTCACCGGCGGCGACAGCAACGAAGCCATAGTCGCGGCTGGGGTCAACGGCAGCGTAGATGAACTCGCTGGCAGGGTCGGGCTTCTTCTCGGCGGAAGCCTGCTTCTCGAGGCTCTTGCCCTGCTTCTGGCGGGCCAGGAACTGCTCGTGCATATTCTCGATCTTGAAGTTGGTGAGGTAGCCGTACTTGATGGCCTCGCTCAGGATCTTGCCGGGGTCGGCGGTGTGGACATGGAGGTTGATGACGTCATCGTCCTCGATGCAGACGACGCTGTCGCCGTTGGACTCGGCGAAGGCGCGCATCTTTGCGGCGCTTGCGCCCTCGTTCTTGTTGATGAGGAACTGGGTGCAGTAGCCGTTCTTGATGTCCTCGACCTTCATCAGGTCGTCGGTGAAGACGCCCTTGCCGGCGTTTTCGGTGGAGAGCTTGGCCTTGTTGGGGACAGCCTCGCCGCCGGCCACCATGTCCTCACCATGGAAGACCTTGCCCATGCCCTCGAAGATGATCATGATGCCCTGGCCGCCGGCGTCCACGACGCCGGCCTTCTTCAGGACGGGCAGCAGGTTGGGGGTGTCCTCCAGAGCCTTCTGACCGGCGGCCAGCACCACGTCCCACAGCTCGGCCACATCCTCTTTGCCGCAGGCAGCAGCTTCCTCGGAAGCGACGCGGGCAACGGTCAGGATGGTGCCTTCGGTGGGCTTCATGACAGCCTTGTAAGCGCCCTCGACGCCCTTCTGCAGCGCAGCCACGATGTCGGCGGCGTCAGCCTCCTTTTTGCCCTCCAGAGCTTTGGAGAAGCCGCGGAACAGCAGGCTGGTGATGACGCCGGAGTTGCCGCGGGCGCCGCGCAGCATGGCGGAGGCAGCGGTCTTTGCGGCCTCGCCCACGGTGCAGCTGTCGTCCATGGCCTGCAGCTCACGGACGGCTGCACCGACGGTCATGCCCATGTTGGTGCCGGTGTCGCCGTCGGGGACGGGGAACACGTTCAGCTCGTCCACGCGGGAGCGCTGGTTGTTGATGTTGTTTGCGCCGGAAATAATGGCGTCGCGCAGGATCTTACCAGAAATCATTGCTTTTTACTCCTTATATCTTCCCGGTACCCCCGGGCGGGCTTTGTCTCATCAGGCAACCACGTCATCGACCGATACGACCACGCGGGCGACTTTCAGGCCGGTGGCCTGCTCCACCTCGTCCTTCACGCGGTGCGAGATGGAACGCGCGGCGGTGGAGATGTTCAGCCCGTAGCTGACGGCAATGTGCAGCTCGATCACGAGACGGCCCTCTTCCTGTGTGACACGGACGCCCTTGGCCGAGTCGTCCACGCCGCGCACGGCGCTGCGGACACGGTCGGTCAGATCACGGGGGGCCATTGCGGCCACGCCGTAGCATTGTTTGGTTGCTTCGCCCACGAGCGTGGAAAAATACTCGGCTGAGAAGCTGACATCTCCCAGCGGAAAACGGGAAGTGATCATAGTCGCTCTGCTCCTTTTATTCATTATGATACCCCGTCCGCACGGCGGCGGGGCGGTGCGCGGGCCTGAGAAGGCGGCGTACCACTTTTATTATACAACTTTATGAGGAAGCTGTACAGCACATAATTGCTGACAGAAAGAAAAAAGTCAGGCGCGGCTTACCCGTCTCGGTCTGTTTCGACACCGCAATGCCGGTATACTAAAAGACAGACAGAGCCGCAAAGGGCCGCGTTCCTGCTGTTAGTATAGCACAAAATCCTTCGCAGTGCATCCATTTCGTGAATATTTATCCGACAAAACAAAAGGTGATTGTGAATAAAATATAAAAGATGGCGCAGACATCTTTATCTTACTATGAAAAAGTGCTAAAATCTAAGGTGGCAAGAGTAAGACTGTATCCGGCACAGGATGCCGGGGCATTCGGCTGCCAAGGTGCTGAAGACAGGAATTTGCTGCGGCTGCACAGGAGCTGCGGCCCGGCGGCGGAAAAGTTCACAATAGGAGTTGTTTTCATGAATATTCTGTTTTTCCTTTCCCCCAAGCAGGACCTGATGTATGTGTACGATGACTTCACCCTTCGCCAGACGCTGGAAAAATGGGAGAACAACCGCTACGCATCCATCCCGGTGCTCAACCGCAAGGGAGAGTATGTGGGAACTCTGACGGAAGGGGACATCCTCTGGGGGCTGAAAAAGTTCCACGGCCTCGACCTTGAGGCGGCAGAGGACATCCCCATCCGGGATTTTGCCCACAAGCGGGACTACAAGGCCGTCACAGTCACCACGAGCATGGACCAGCTCATCGAGGCGGCCATGAACCAGAACTTCGTCCCCGTCGTGGATGACCGGGGAATGTTCATCGGCATCGTCCGCCGTCAGGCCATCATCCGCTACTGCTACGACCGCTCTCGCGCTGCCGCCGCAGAGCAGCGCAGAAAGCCCGAAAAGCAGGAAAAACGAGTCCCGGTTTCTGCCGGGGTGCAGTAAAACAGGAAAAGGCCCCGCCGCTCTGCATGAAATGTGCAGGGCAGCGGGGCCTTTCTATGCCTGTGGGAAGGGGAGAGTGGTGCTTCAGCCCACGGTGAGGCTGGAATCGGTGAACCGGTGGGTCAGGACAGCCTCGGCGTCCTCGCCGCCCATAGCCAGAAGCTCGTCCACCGAGAGGGTGGTGGAGCAGAGGATGGTCTGGAAGGCGATGGTCTCGATGCCCTCAGCCCGCAGCTGACGCAGCGCGGCCAGCGAGATGCGGAAGGAGGCTGTGAACCGTCCGACGCAGACGGTGAGGGTATTGCCGCTCTGGGTGCTGGTGTAGGAGATGACCGCGCCGCTCTTGTCGGTGACAGTCAGGCCGGGGAGGGAAGAGACGGATGCGGACGGGGCGGAAGAGCCGCCGTCAGAAGAGGAAGAAGACTCCTCCGGTTCCACAGGGCGGGGGATGGGGACCTGATCGATGACCTTGCCGTCGGCATCGGTGGTGGTGACTTTTGCGCCCGGGCCCAGCTTGTCCTTGATGGTGTTGAGGTCAAGCTCCTTGCCGCGCTGCGAGAGGGCCTTGCCGTTGGGACTACCGGCCTTGGCGGTCAGTTCGAGGCTGCCCGACAGATCGATGACGCTGCCGCCGACTTTGCCGCCGTTACCGCCAGCGGCTTCGACCGTACCGCCGGAGATGGCGACACGGCCGGAGCCGATGATGCCGTTGCCGCCGTTGCCGTTTTTGCCGCTGCCGCCATTGGCGTTGACCGTACCGCCGGAGATGGTGACGCTCTTAGTGCTGATGATGCCGCGGCCGCCGGAGCCGTCTTCGCCGCTGCCGCCTTTGGCCGTGACGGTACCGCCGGAGATGGCGACAGGGTCGAAGCTGCGGATGCCGTCGCCGCCGTCTTCGCCGTCTTCACCGCTGCCGCCTTTGGCCGTGACGGTACCGCCGGAGATGGCGACAGGGTCGAAGCTGAAGATGCCGTCGCCGGAGCCGTCTTTGCCGCTTCCGCCATTGGCCGTGACCGTACTACCGCCGGAGATGGTGACGCCGGAGCTGTAGATGCCGTAGCCGCCGGAGCTATAACTGCCCGTGCTATCGCCTCCGGTGGCAGTGACCGTACCGCCGGAGATGGTGGTGGTACTGGAGCTGTAGATGCCGTAGCCGCCGGAGCCATCACTGCCCGTGCTATCGCCTCCGGTGGCCGTGACGGTACCGCCGGAGATGGTGACGTCGCCGCCGCTGTGGATGCCGCTGCCGCCGGAGCCAACAATGCCCGTGCTATTGCCTCCGGTGGCAGTGACCGTACCGCCGGAAATGGTGAGGCTGCCGCTGCTGGTGATGCCGTCGCCGCCGTTTTCGCCGCTGCCGCCTTGGGCCGTCAGGCTGTCGGTTTCGCCGCCGGAGATGGTGAGACTGCCGGTGCTGGCGATGCCGTCGCCGCCGTAGGTGTCGCCGTTACCACCGGTGAGATGGTTGTCGCCATCCAGCTTAATCGTGGTATTGCCGCTGCCGGTCACGCTCATGGCGGCTTCGTTCCGGCTGCTGGCGTCGATGTTCAGGTCGTCGAAAGTGACGTCCACGTTGCCCTTAGAAGTATCGATGGTGACTGTGTTCGTATCCGACGTGCCGGTGATGATGGTGTTGGTGTCCACCTTGTCGATGGTCGTACCCTGTGAGACCTTGTTCGTCCCTTTGGTCTCGCCTGCCTTCACGGTGATGTCACCATCCTCGATGCGCCATATATCGGCAAAAGCCGGGGCGGCAAGGGTGGTGAGCATTGCGGCAGTCAGGATAAACGCTGCTGCCCGCTGAGAGGCCGGACGGGGTGAATCGATCCCCTCCGTATGGAGAGGGCGACCCAGAACACGCATCGCAAGCTTACGATAAGACAGCATACAAAAACCTCCTTTGAACGGTGAAAAGAAATGGTGAGACCGTAGAATATCAGGTTGCTTTGAATATACCACATCTGCGGGGAAAAAATCAATAAAACCTGCGCGAATCGCCCTGTTTCCTGCGTGAATGGAGAAAACCCGTCAGATTTTGGCTCTGCCAAAGAGACGGTTTATCACTGCATGGCGGCTCTCGGGAGACGGGCTTGCCCTCTCAGTCTCGCTCCGCTCGCCAAGGCCGGGTTGCGGCTCCCAGCGTCTGCTTCGCTGCCGCTCGCATCCTGCTGGCCGCGGCCCCAACAGCTCCTCCCTGTTTCCGCCACTGGCGGCGGTCGTCGCCGTTGCCCCCAAAGGGAGAGGCTTTTCTGAGCCTTTTTCCTCAAAAAACTTCCGAAGATACATTTTATTGGACTTTTATTCTGCTATACTCCTGTCAGAACAAAAAGACACAGGAGGGAAGAGGAATGAAAGACGTTGAGCTTCGGTATGTGGGCGGTCATGTGGAGGTGTATACGGGGGCAGGCGCGTTCCTGTTCTCGGCAGACACCCTGCGGGAGGCGATGGAAGAGCTGGATGCCGCCTGATGCATTCCCGGAAATACCGGGAAGCACCGGGCGGAAGTTAGAAAATACTAATGTAAAATGAATGTAAAATTCAAGAAAAGAACCGTCTAAGAAGGCCCGGAAATCTTAAAATTCCGGTCAAAAAAGTGATTTTCCTGTAAAATAATGCTTGTTGAGCCGGGGGGTTCGATGTTATAATAGAAAGGACGGCATTTTGCGTATGGAGAGCGAAGCACGGCCGTCTTGTGCAAGAGAGCAATAGGAAGATTTTAGGAGCATTGTTTTATGGACATTACACACATCACCTCTCTGCTGGGCGGTATTGCGCTGTTTCTGTATGGCATGTCGATCATGGGTGCCGGCCTCGAAAAGCTGGCCGGCGGCAAGATGCAGGGCATATTGCAGAAACTGACTTCGTCCACCATCAAGGGCGTCATTTTCGGCACCCTCATCACCGGCGTCATCCAGTCGTCGGCCGGTACGGTCGTCATCTGCGTCGGCCTTGTCAACTCCGGCATCATGACCCTTACGCAGTCGGTAGGCGTTATCATGGGTGCAAACATTGGTACTACGGTCACCGGTCAGCTCATCCGCATGGCGGATATTTCGGGCGACAGCCTTATCCTGACCCTCATCCAGCCCAAGACGTTTGCGCCGGTGGTGGCGTTTATCGGCTGCATTTTTTATGTGTTCATCCGCAACGCGAAGAAAAAGAACATCGGCCAGATCATGCTGGGCTTCGGCATCCTGTTCACGGGCATGAGCCTGATGGACACCGGCGTGTCTCCCCTGCGTGAGAGCGCAGCGTTTCAGGAGCTGTTCGTCACCATGACCAACCCCATCCTCGGCGTTCTCGTGGGCGTGGTGGTCACGGTCATCATCCAGTCCTCTTCGGCCTCTGTGGGTATCCTGCAGGCGCTGTCCGGCACCGGCCTCGTCACCTTCAGCTCGGCCATCCCCATCGTGCTGGGCGCCCACATCGGCACGGCCTTCACCCCCCTGCTGACCATTGGCGGCTCCTCCAAGGACGGCAAGCGCGCCGCCCTCATCCACCTGTACTTCAACATCATCGGCAGCGTCATCCTGCTGGCGCTGGTCTATGCAGTCCAGTTCACCATCGGCATCCCCATGTGGGGCGATGTGATGAACAAGAGCAGCATTGCAAACATCCACACCATGACCAGCGTCATTGCGATGCTGCTCTTCCTGCCCTGCAGCGGCGTGCTGTCCAGGCTGGCCATGATGACCGTGCCGAACAGCGCGGAGGAGGCGCAGGAGCTGAGCATGCCTGTGCTGGATGAGCGCCTGTTCAAGAGCCCGGCTGTGGCTCTGCAGCAGGCTAAGAACGCGGTGGTCAAGATGTCCCGCCGCGCAGCCCGCAACGTCGGCCTCGCCACCCCGCTGCTGCTCAAGATGGACGAGGACGTCGTGAGTGCCATCGATGTCCGCGAGAACCTCATCGACCGGATGGAGGTGGACATCTCCAACTACCTCATCAAGCTGGCAGACCAGGAGCTGGGCGACGCGGAGAGCCATGAGGTGACCGAGCTGCTCAACTTTGTCACCGAGTGCGAGCGCATCGGCGACTATGCAGTCAACATCAAAGAAAAGGCGCAGGAGCTGGCCGACAAGGAAGTCACCTTCAGCGAGAAGGCACAGCAGGAGCTGAAGCTTCTCGACAATGCGCTGGAAAAGATACTGACCCTCACCACGGACGCCTTCGAGTTCGACGACGCCCGGACCGCCAGTCAGGTGGAGCCGCTGGAACAGGTCATCGACATCCTCGTGGAGCGGCTTCGTGCGCAGCACATCAAGCGTCTGAAGGATGGTGTCTGCTCCATTGATACCGGTGTCGTCTATCTCGATGTGCTGAGCAATGCAGAGCGTATCTCGGACCACTGCTCCAACATTGCCGCCCGTCTGGTGGGCATGGAGGTAGGCGAGGACTACGACTCCCATACCCTCAAGAATATGATGCACCACAACCCCACCAAGGAATATATGCTCAACTACGAGCAGTGCCGCAGGGACTACCTTATCCCGCTGGAACAGCTCGAAGCCTGATTCTGATAAAGGATAAAAACAGTGCAGACCTCCCCGGGGAGGTCTGCACTGTTTTTGTTTATTCGCCCAGGTCTTCCAGCAGCGCCCGGAGGGCCGTTTCGCCGGTGACGTAGAGGCCCTGCTTGAGCCGGAGGGCATCGGCCTCGGGCAGGAGATTGACATAGATGCCGGTGCGCAGGAGCCGCTTGTCGGGCAGTCCGTTGTCGGAGCAGGTGTAGACGACCACCCGCCCGCCCTCGTCGCAGAGGTAGAAGTCGGTGCCGCTCTGCCCGGCGGAGCCCTGCGCGGCCAGACCCGGCTCGGAGGCCGGCGTCTCTTCGCCGGAGTCGGCAGGGAAGGGGAGACTGGGCAGGGCCATCCAGAACAGGCTGAACACGATGGTAAAAATGCACAGCGCATAAAAAATGCAGAGCCAGACCTTGCGCATGGCAGTGGACTCCTTTCGGCTGAAATGGTGTTTCAGACGGTAGTATGTGCAAAAGAAAACTGCCTCAGACAGGAATGCAGAATTTTCACACCCGGATGCTGTACTTTGGCGGGGCAGATGTGCTATACTAACATCGTATCCCGTCGATTTCCCCCTTGCGGAAGCGGGCGGCGGGGACTATAATGTGTTATTATGGCTGTGGGCCGTCTGGCCGCAGCAGGAACAGCAAACGGCATCGTCAGAGGATGCTTTGAGATGCAGAACAGTGAAAATTGCGATAGGAGGCGATCCTTATCTCAAACAATGAAAGACGGAGACTCCACAGTGATGGTGCGCTCCGGGAGCAGCGGCCCGCAGCGGAGCAGAACCGGCGGGTCCGTGAGGCCCGCGGGCCGCAGGAGCAGGGAGAAAGGCGCGGCCATCCCGCTCTCGGATTCCTGGGCCGGACCATCGTCACCCTCGTCTGTCTGGGCATCATGGCGGGCAGTCTGGTGGCAGTGGGCGCTGTGTACTATGTGGTGCAGGCTACGGCCAGTGACGGCGACCTGCTGAACCTCGACAACATCGAACTGAGTCAGTCGAGCCTTGTGGTGGCCACCGACCCCGACACCGGCGCACAGGTGGAGTACGCCACCCTGCGCTCCTCCAACAGCCACCGCGTCTGGGCGGACCTCGAGCAGATCCCCACCAACCTACAGTATGCATTCATCTGCACCGAGGACAAAGACTTTTACAGCGAGCCGGGCGTCAACTTCAAGCGCACCATCGGCGCGATGATCAATGAATACCTGCTGCCCATCTACAGCTCCAAGCAGGGCGCCTCCACGCTGGAACAGCAGCTCATCAAGAACCTGACCAGCGACAAGAGCGCCAGCGGCATCGAGGGCGCACTGCGCAAGCTGCGCGAGATCTACCGCGCCCTCATCCTGAGCCGCAGCTACTCCAAGGAGACCATTCTGGAAGCCTACCTGAACACCATCAGCTTCACCGGTACCATCCAGGGCGTCCAGACGGCGGCAAACGAGTACTTTGACAAGGATGTCAGCGAGCTGACCCTCTGGGAGTGCGCGTCCATCGCCTCCATCACCAAGAATCCCACCAACTATAACCCCTACACCAACCCCGAGAACCTCATCAACCGCCGGAACTTCCTGCTCTACAATATGTGGCAGCAGGGTGTCATCTCGGAGGAGGATTACCGCAGCGCCGCTGCCCAGCCGCTGGTGCTGGCAGAGACGGACAACACGAAGAAGAGCAGCTCCACCACCTCTTACTTCACCGATGCCCTCTTCAACGAGGTGGTGAAGGACATCATGGCCAAGGAGGGCGTGGATGAGTCCACCGCCCAGAGTATGCTCTACACCGGCGGCTACACCATCGAGGCAACGGTCAACCCCAAGATCCAGACCGCGATGGAGAACCTGATGCTCAACACCGACGACGCCTACTTCCCGGCCGGCTGGCATGAGGAAGAGGTGACCAGCATCTCCGACGACGATGTGCAGGTCTTCAATGAGGACGGCACCCCCAAGACCCGCACCGGCGACGACGGTACGGTCTACTATTACCGCAACGTCCGCACCCAGGCGGCGATGGTCACGCTGGACTATGACGGCAATGTCATCGCCATGGTGGGCGGTCTGGGCGAAAAGACCAAGAGCCTTTCCCTGAACCGCGCCTACGGCGTCACCCGTCAGACCGGTTCTTCCATCAAGCCCATCGGCGCCTATGCGCTGGGCATCGAGTATGGTCTGGTCAACTGGTCTACCATGCTCAACAACTCGCCCCTCTACCTCAAGCAGGACATGGTCATCCGTGACGAGGACTACTGCCGCCGGAACGGCCTCATGGGCCTGACGGACAAGCAGCTGAAAGCCTACCCCAACGCATGGCGCAGCTGGCCCCGCAACTACGACGGCAACTACGGCGACGGCTCCGACCTGCCGCTCTGGAACGGCCTTGCCCGCTCCCTGAACACCATCGCCATCCGCGTTGGCGACCTCGTGGGCGCGAACAACATCTTTAACTTCGTCTACAATACCCTGCAGCTCAGCACGCTGGACCCCGTCAACGATGTGGGCCTTGCGCAGATGGTCATGGGCAGCCAGACCCACGGCGTCACACCGATGGCGCTGGCGGCGGCGTTCCAGATCTTCTACGACGGCGAGTACACCACGCCTCACCTCTACACCCGTGTGCTCGACCGGGACGGCAACATCTATATGGAGAGCAACGACACCAGCTATCAGGCTCTGACGCCCCAGACGGCCTACGTCATGAACCGCCTGCTGAAGAATGTCCTGTTCTCCAGCGTCGGTACGGCCAGCGGCCGCTACCCCAACTCCAACGGCATGGAGGCCTTCGGTAAGACCGGTACGGCCAGCGATGAGAGGGACCTGTGGTTCGTGGGCGGCACGCCCTATTACGTCACCGCTGTGTGGTGGGGCTATGATGCGCCTTACGATATGACCCAGACCCTCGGCAAGCAGCAGGCCAAGACCCGCACCTGCGTCATGGCATGGAAGGCCCTGATGGAGCAGGTCCAGGCAGACCTGCCCTATAAGGCATTCCCGGCGGCTGACGGCGTCGTGGAGCGCAGCTACTGCACCCAGAGCGGCCTGCTGGCCAGCGGCTCCTGCCCGAGCACGGCAGTGGGCTACTACCGTGCCGACGACCTGCCCGACGTCTGCAATTATTCCCACGGTCAGGCAGCTGTCGCCAGCCAGCCTCTCGCGCCTGAGCCGGACACCACCAATCTGGACACCGACTGAGGCAAAAATCATACTTTTCGGCACATCGGGTTGCAGATTCGGTGCGCTGAAGGGGTACTTCACGGCTCAAAACTGGATAATCTGACAAAATAGCATCCGACCTCTTGCAATGCAGGGAGTCGGATGCTATTATATTTTCTGCAAGAACACTTGTGTTTGAGAGGTGAACAAGTTGGAACGCCGTTTTTATCTGGTGGATGCGCAGGTCCTGCCGGAAGTTTTCCTCAAGGTCGTCCGGGCCAAGGAGCTTCTGGCCAGCGGAGAGGCACGCAGCATTTCGGCTGCGACCCGCAGCGTAGACCTGTCGCGCAGTGCATTTTATAAATATAAGGACTGCATTTTTGACTCGGAGAATGGCCGCGAGGTCATCACTGTCATGGCGACCCTGCGGGACGAGACGGGTGCGTTGCAGAGCCTTCTGGCCGGCATCAGTGCCGCCGGTGCCAGCATCGTGACCATCAATCAGTCTACTCCGGAGAACGGAGCCGCGCTGGTGGCTGTCACCATCCGCACCGACACCATGCAGATGACCCCCGAGGAGCTGACGGAAAAGCTTTCGCGCCAGCGGATGGTCGTGGGCGTACACTGCGGATACAATCTGTGACAGTACATTCATAGAAAAAAGGAACGAGGGCAGTATCATGGCAAAAATCGCGATTCTGGGCTTTGGCACGGTGGGCAGCGGCGTGTACGAGGTGCTCTGCCGCAACGCCGCAGGCGTCTCCCACCGCGCAGGCGAACCGGTGGAGGTCAAGTACATCCTTGACCCCAAGGACTTCTCGGATCATCCGGCTGCAAAGCTGTTTATAAAGAATTTTGACGCCATTCTGGAAGACCCCGAAGTGAAGGTCGTCGTCGAGACCATCGGCGGCACCCGCTTCGCTTACCCTTACGTCAAGGCCTGCCTCGAGAGCGGCCGGAGCGTCTGCACCTCCAACAAGGAGATGGTGGCTACCTACGGCGCAGAGCTGCTGGCTCTGGCCAAGGCGCACAACTGCGCCTTCCTGTTCGAGGCTTCCGTGGGCGGCGGCACGCCCATCATCACCCCGATGCACCAGTGCCTCGCGGCCAACGTCATCACCGAGGTGGAAGGCATCGTCAACGGCACCACCAACTTCATGCTCACCAAGATGGCGCGGGAGGATCTGGGCTTTGACGAGGCTCTGAAGATCGCCCAGGAGCTGGGCTACGCCGAGACGAGGGACCCCGGCGACGACGTGGACGGCCGCGACGCCTGCCGCAAGATCGCCATCCTGTCCTCGCTGGTCTGCGGCCACCAGATCTACCCCCAGAACATCCCCACCCGCGGCATCCGCGACATCACGGTGGATGATGTGGCTGCGGCAGAGAAGCTGGGCTGCGTCATCAAGCTCATCGCCTGGATGAAGCGGGGCGAGGACGGCAGCGTTGCCGCCGGGGTCGAGCCCTGCCTCGTGCCGAAGGCAAACCAGCTGGCCGGTGTCGATGACGTCTTCAACGCCGTCCTCGTCAAGGGCGATATGCTGGGCGACGTGGTCTTCTACGGCAAGGGCGCGGGCAAGCTGCCCACCGCCAGTGCTGTCGTGGCCGACGTGGTGGACGCCCTCAAGAACGGCGTCAAGGTCCACGACAGCCTGTTCTGGCAGCCCGCCGAGCCGGTGGAGGGAATGCTCACCGACCCCGCTCCCGCCGCATACTATGTGCGTGTGGAAGGCATCGCCCCGGCGGTGGCCGAGGCCATCTACGGCAAGGGCCATGTGGTGGAAGAGCATTTCGACGGCTGCTCCTACTTTGTGGACAGCGCCGACGACAAGGCTCTGGCCGAAGCAGCCCGCAAGGTAGAGGCCATGGGCGGCAGCGTGAAGCTGGTGCTCCGCCGCCTGCCTGAGGACGTCTGAGCGCGAGAGAAGAGGGAGCTGCGATGAAGATAAAAGTTTCCGTCCCGGCCACCAGTGCCAACATCGGCTCCGGCTTCGATGCGCTGGGTCTGGCTGTGACCTTGTACAATACCGTGACCTTCGAAGAGAGCGACCATCTGGACATCTCGGCGGCGGACGGCACCCGCATCCCCCGCGGCGAGACCAATCTGGTCTACCGCTCGGCCAAGGGTCTGTTCGATAAGGTCGGCAAGACCATGCCGCCCCTCAAGCTCGTCCAGACCAACGCCATCCCGATGGCCCGGGGCCTCGGCTCGTCCTCGGCCTGCATCATCGCGGGCCTGCTGGGTGCGAACCGGATGCTGGGCGATGTGCTCAACACCCAGGAGCTGCTGACGCTGGCCACCTCCATCGAGGGCCACCCGGACAATGTGGCACCGGCCCTTCTGGGCGGTCTGGCCAGCAGCGTTTTCGAGGACGGCGTCGTCTACTCCGTCAAGCGGGACGTGGACGAGAGCCTCTGCTTCGCGGCCATCGTGCCGGACTACAAGCTGCTGACCGAAGCCGCCCGTGCGGCCCTGCCCAAAGAGGTCACCCACAAGGACGCGGTGTATAACCTGTCCCGTGCGGCCCTCATCCCGGCGGCGTTCTGCGAGGGCCGCCACGACCTGCTGGCCATTGCCACCGAGGATAAGCTCCACCAGCCCTACCGGATGCCCCTGATGCCCGGCTCGAAGGAAGTCTTCGATATGGCGCGGCTCTGCGGTGCCAAGGCGGTGTACGTCTCGGGCGCCGGCAGCACCGTGATGGCTGTGGCCGAAAAGGCCAACGCCGAGAAATTTTACTCCAAGCTGGAAAAGGGCCTCGAGCTGCTGGAAGGCTTGGACGGATGTGAAGCATTTACACTGCTGCGGCTGGATGCCGACAACACCGGTGCGACAGTGGAATGATAAACAGGACCGGAAGTGCAAGACCGCTTCCGCCCGGTGTACCCCTCACACACTGAGGGAGCAAAAAGAGGAGAGTGACAAGATATGGCGTTGATCGTACAGAAGTTCGGCGGTTCTTCGGTGAAGGACCGGGACCGTATCTTCAACGTGGCCCGCATCGTGGCCAACACCCACAACGCGGGAAATGACGTGGTCGTGGTGGTATCTGCACAGGGCGACACCACCGACGACCTCATCGCAAAGGCAGCAGAGATCACCCACAACCCTTCTGCCCGTGAGATGGATATGCTGCTGGCAGCAGGCGAGGAGATCAGTATCGCCCTGCTGGCTATGGCTCTGAACGAGCTGGGCTGCCATGCCACCAGTCTGACCGGCTGGCAGGCAGGCTTCCGCACCGACCGTGCCTACACCAAGGCCCGCATCACCAAGCTGGAGACCGAGCGCATCTCTTCGGAGCTGGAGCGCAACCGCGTCGTCGTCGTGGCAGGCTTTCAGGGCCTGAACAAGCTGGACGACATCACCACGCTGGGCCGCGGCGGTTCCGACACCAGCGCTGTCGCCATCGCAGCAGCGCTCCACGCCGACCGCTGCCAGATCTTTACCGACGTGGAGGGCGTCTACACCGCCGACCCGCGCAAGGTGCGCAACACCCGCAAGCTGGATGAGATCACCTTCGACGAGATGCTGGAGCTGGCATCCCTCGGCGCACAGGTGCTCAACAACCGCAGCGTGGAGCTGGCTAAAAAGTATAATGTGGAGCTGGAGGTCCTCTCCAGCCTGAACCCCGTGCCCGGCACGGTCGTCAAGGAGGTTGTAAAAGACGTGGAAGGTATGCTGATCAAGGGTGTCGCAAAGGACACCGACGTTGCTGTTATTACGATCCTGAATGTTCCCGATGAGCCGGGTACCAGCTTCAAGATCTTCGGCCTGCTGGCCCAGAAGAATATCAACGTGGACATCATCCTGCAGTCCACCGGCCGCGACGGCAAGAAGGACATCAGCTTCACCTGCGCGGAGAGCGAAGCTGAGGCTGCTCTGCGCGTCCTGCGCGAGAGCGCAAAGTTCGATCAGGTCATCTGCGACGAGACCTGTGCCAAGGTGTCCATCGTGGGCGCCGGCATGCAGAGCCACAGCGGCGTGGCCTCCAAGATGTTCGAGGCTCTGTCCAACAGCAACATCAACATCAAGATGATCTCCACCAGTGAGATCAAGATCTCCTGCATCATCGACCGTGAGGACGCCGACAAGGCTGTCAGCGCCATCCACGATATGCTGTTCGAGTAAGACGTGGCTTCAAAGCCGCCGTGCCGTGCGTCCTGCGCCGGTGCGGCGGCTTTTTGCGTACACAATTTTTTTACAGCCCCTGCCGTTTACACCCAGATAAAAGGGGTGTATAATATTATTATCTGCCTGTATCCAGGGCGAACGTCAAAAACAGGAAGGAAGCTGCATCATGGAGCAAAATCGACCCGCACCCCGCCGCGCTCTGTCGCCGAAAGAACGCCGCCGGAGACACCGTATCCGCCTCGTGCGCAACTGGACGGTCTTTCTGCTCAGCTGCGGCGCGGTCATGGCTGTGATGACCGGCGGCATCCTCTGGCTGCTGCCCAGGGCCTATGCCCTCATCGCACCGCCTACGGCCTTCGAGGCCCGGGAGTATGAGGGCGGCGCGGAGACGGACCTTTCGGATAAGCGCCTTATGCTGGTGAATGCAAACCTTCCCCTGACGGAAGAGCCGACGCCGGAGCTGGCTGTGGCCGATGATGCCACCGGCGTTTCGCTGGAAGCCGAGGCCGCCGCAGCCTACCGCGAAATGGCCGAGGCCGCAAAGCAGGATGAGATCGAGCTGGTGCTGACGGCAGGGTATCAGGATGCCGCCGCCCGCCAGAGCGCCTATGAGGCCGCGGTCCAGAGCTACCGGGAGTCCGGCTGCTCGGAGGAAGAGGCCGCTGCCAGGGCTGCGACCGTCCAGCCTGCGCCGGAGGCCAGCGAATATGCCACCGGCTACGGTGCCGACATCCTCGCGGCAGACAGCATGGAAAAGGACACCGGCTTCGCCGACACCCGTGCCTATGAGTGGCTGGAAGCCTATGCCGCAGAGCACGGCTTCATCCTGCGCTGGCCGCAGGAGCGTCAGGCCGCTACCGGCATGGTGTTTGAGCCGTGGCACTGGCGGTATGTGGGCAGGGACAACGCCCTCGCCATCCGCGCCTCCGGCCTCTCGCTGGAAGAGTATCTGGCGCTGGAACAAACGAAATAATACAAAAGGACGATAGAACATTGAGACGATTCCAAATCGCGCCCGGCGTCCACCTCTCGTATGACGCCGCACAGAAATTCAACCGCTGCCGCATCAGCATCCACTTCGCGTTCCCGGCCCGCCGCGAGACGGCCACGGCCCACGCGCTGCTGCCGCTGGTGATGGAGCGGGGCTATGCCGACTGCCCCGACATGACCCAGATGACCAAAAAGCTGGCCCGCCTCTACGGCGCCGACCTGACCGTGGACGCCCGCCCCATGGGCTGCAGCCACAACCTCTGCGTCAGCATCACCGGCATCAAGGACCAGTTCGCACTGGAAGGGGAGAAGCTGACGCAGGAGTACGCCGCACTGGCCCTCGGCACGGCGTTCCACCCCTATTTTGTGGGCGGCACCTTCGACCCCGAGGCCGTGGGCATCGAAAAGCAGATGCTGAAGAAGGCGCTGGAAGACGAAGTGAACGACAAGCGCCTTTACTGCCAGCGGCAGGCCAACCGCGAGTTCTTCGGCGACAGCCCCGCCGGTGTCCGGCAGGAGGGCTGCTTAGAAGAAGTGGACGGCCTGACGCCCGAAGCGCTGACCGAGGCATACTACGAGATGCTGCGGACGGCGAACATCGAGCTCATCGTGCTGGGCTGCGACGAGGCCAGCACCACCGCCGTGAAGGACGCCCTTCTGACGGAGCTTTCGGCCATCGACCGCGCCCCGCTGCCCCGGGCCGAGAACATCGCCATGCCCCGGCGGGAGCCGGTGCGGAAGGTGGAGCATTTCGACACCACGCAGGCCAAGCTCTGTATGCTGTTCACGCTGGGCCGGCCCATGCAGCCCGAACAGCTGGCCGCTGTCCGGCTGGCGATGGCCCTCTACGGCGGCAGCGTGACCAGCCGCCTTTTCCTGAACGTCCGGGAGCGCGACCATCTGTGCTACTACTGCTCGTCCTCCTTCCAGAGCTTCACGGGCAGCATGGCCGTCAACAGCGGCGTCGAGCACGCCGACGCGGCCCACGCTGAGCAGGCGGTGCTCAAAGAGCTGGCGGACCTCTGCGACGGCCCGATCACCGACGAAGAGCTGGAAGACTGCCGCCGGGGCCTGCTGGCCGGGATGAACGGCCTGGAGGATACGCTGGGCGGCATCGAGACATGGTACTATATGGAGGTGCTGCGGGGAGGCCCGGTGCAGACGCCGGACGACGCCCGCCGCGCCCTGCTGGCGGTGACCAGGGAGGATGTGCGGGATATTCTGAGGCAGTTCACCCTGTCGGTGAGTTGTCTGCTGACGCGGGAGGAGGGAAACGAGAATGGCTGAGAACACCCAGAGCGTGCTGGAATGCACCGCCGCTGACCAGTGGAAAGTTCTGCCCTCGGGGCTGACCGTACTCGTCCGCCCCATGCCGGGCTACTCCGGCACCCATGTCATCTACGCCACCCGCTTCGGCTCCATCGACCGGGATTTCCGGCTGGGGGAGCGGGAAGTGCATCTGCCCGCCGGTGTGGCCCATTTCCTCGAGCACAAGATGTTCGAGGATGAGGACGGCGATGCCTTTGCAAAGTTCGCCAAGACCGGCGCGAATGCCAATGCTTTCACGGCCTTCGACCGCACCTGCTACCTCTTTACGGCCACGGAACAGCTGGACGAGAGCCTTGACGTGCTGCTGGGCATGGTGGGGCATCCCTACTTTACCGAGCAGACCATCGCCAAAGAGCAGGGCATCATCGGGCAGGAGATAAAGATGTACGATGACAGCCCCGACTGGCGGCTCATCACCGGCCTGTGCGAGTGCCTGTATCACAGCCACCCCATCCGCAGCGATATTGCGGGAACGGTGGAGAGCATCGCGGAGATAACGCCGGAAATGCTCTACGACTGCTGCAAGGCATTCTATGCGCCGGGCAATATGGTGCTGGCCGCAGCAGGCAACACCAGCATGGAGCAGATCCTGGCTGCCTGCGCCCGCCATGGCCTGATGGACGAGCGCCCGGCGGAAAAGGTCGAGCGCCTGCTCCGCCCCGAGCCGATGACGCTGGCAGCGGCCGAAAAGACCATCGCCATGCCCATCGCCAAGTCCTGCTTCGGTCTGGGCTTCAAAGAAGAGCCGCTGCCTTTCGGCGACCTGCGCAGCGAGATGCTGTACGAGCTCATCCTCTGCTGCATCTGCGGCGGGATGTCGCCGCTCTACCGCCGCCTCTACGACGAGGGCCTGACCAACCCGGGCTTCGGCGGGGAGGCGCTGCGGGTGGGCGGGTGCTGCTGCATCCTCTTCACCGGCGAGAGCGACCAGCCCGACACCGTCCGGCAGCTTCTGCTGGACGAGATCGAGCGGGTGCGCAAAGAGGGCGTGGACCGGGAGATCTTCACCCTCTGCAAGAACGAAAAATACGGCCAGCTCATCGAAAATCTGGAAAACGTCGAGGATTCGGCCAGCCAGATGGCAGATTTCGCGCTGGCAGGGCAGACTGTGGCCCAGCAGATCACCATGCTGGCGGGCCTGACGGCAGAGGACGCCGACGCGGCATTGCAGCACATCCTGCGGCCTGAGCGGATGGCCGTGATGTACATTGAGCCGGACGGCACTGCCGTTGAGGACGAGGAAGAAGAGGAGACGGAAGAATGACAAATCTGGTACAGTTCCCGGGCCTCGGCCTCAGCTTTGAGCTGAGCCGGGTAGCCTTCAGCATTGGCGACATGGATATTTATTGGTACGGCGTCTGCATCGCCTTTGGCCTCTGCCTCGCATTGGTCTTTGCGTTCCGCCGCTGCACGGAGTTCGGCATCAACGCCGATTCGATGGTGGATGTCATCCTCATCGGCGTGGTGCTGGGCATCGCCAGCGCCCGCCTGTATTATGTGGCGATGGCACCCTATAATTACGATACCATCTGGGATGTGCTGGCCGTCCGCGACGGCGGTCTGGCCATCTACGGCGGCATCATCGGCGCCTTTGTGTTTGGCGGCCTGGCCTGCAAATGGCGGGGCGTGCCGGTGCTGCCCATGTTCGACCTGGCCGGCATGGGCTTCCTCATCGGACAGGGCTGCGGCCGCTGGGGCAACTTCTTCAATCAGGAGGCTTTCGGCTGCAACACCACCCTGCCCTGGGGTATGTTCAGCGAAGCAACGGAAGATTACCTGATGGGCAGCACCGTCACGGTGCCGAAGGGCGTCACCATCGACCCCGCCATGCCCGTCCACCCCACCTTCCTCTACGAGAGCATCTGGTGCTTCGTGGGTCTGGCTCTGCTGGTGGCGTACATCAAAAAGCGAAAGTTCAACGGCGACATTGCCCTGCGCTACCTTGTCTGGTACGGTGCAGGCCGCTTCTGGATCGAAGCTCTCCGCACCGACAGCCTGCTGCTGGTGCCGTCGCTCGGCCTGCGCGCTTCCCAGCTGGTGGCGGCTGCGGCCGTCGTGGGCGGTGTGGCACTGGAAATTTTCCTGACCCGGAAATATAAGTCCAAGCCTCTCATGGTGACGCTGGCGCTGACGGCAGAGAACCGCAGCCTGCTGGCGAAGGTGCGCAAGGCAGAGCCGGAATTTACGGTGGAGAGGGAGGAGCTGGTGGCTTCCAGCCCCCGCAAGCTCTTCCTCGAGCGCACGAATGCCTATAACGAGCGGGTGAAGCAGCAGCTCAAAGAGAAACTGGCGGAGAAAAAAGACGCCTGATCAGAATATTTCGAAAGAGCCGCAGCGCAGAGAACCTTGTGCTGTGGCTCTTTTTGGTGTATAATATAGCCACAGAACATAAAGGGGGCATTACGATGCAGATCATTCCGATGAGAGAACTGAAGAATACCGTGGAGATCGAGCGCCGGTGCGCCGAGGAGAACGGCCCGGTCTTTGTGACGAAGAACGGCTATGGCCGCCTCGTGGTGATGGATATTGATTACTATGAGCGCACCATGCAGGAGATGGAAGAGGCAAAGCTTATTCTGGAGGGACTGGATGATGTGGAGGCAGGACGCACAGTCGATGGCCCGACGGCGATGGCAGAATTGAGGAAAAAGTATGGACTGTGAATATCACTATCGCCTGACCCGGAGAGCGGAAAAAGAGCTTGACGACATCCTTGATTATATCGGAAACGAGCTGGATAACGCAAAGGCGGCAGCAAAACTGATGGAGGACATCGGCCGCTGCATGGAGACGGTGTGCGTTTTCCCGGAGGGCGGGGCACTGGTCACCAATGCATTCCTGCCAAGAAAGATCATTCGGAAAAAGGTCGTGGGCAATTATCTGCTGTACTACCGTGCGGATAAAGAACGAAAGACGGTCTGGCTTCTCCGCATCGTCTATGGCCGCAGGGATATGGATGAGGTGCTGAAGCACATTAACAGCTGAAAGAGGAGAAAAACTGAAAATATTTCCGCAAAAGCGGGATTTTCCTCTTGAAATCCGCACATTTTTTTGCTATACTATTCTAGCCGCTTGGTGTGGGCGCCTCAAATGGCCCCTGTGAGGGCCTGCCTTTACGACCAGCGAGTACAACGAAAAGGAATGAACAAAATGTACGCAATCATTGTTACCGGCGGTAAGCAGTACCGCGTGGAGCAGGGCGACATCGTCTACATCGAAAAGCTGGACGTTGAGGCCGACTCCGAAGTGAAGTTTGATCAGGTTCTCGCTATTGGCGAGGAGGGTTCGGTCAAGGTTGGCGCTCCTGTTGTTGAGGGCGCTTCCGTTTCTGCCAAGGTCATCAAGAATGGCAAGGGCAAGAAGCTGAACATCATCACCTATCGCGCAAAGAAGCACAGTGCTCGCCGCATGGGCCATCGTCAGCCCTTCACCAAGGTTGAGATCACTGCGATCAACGGCTAAGTAGGAGGTATATTACAATGGCACATAAAAAGGGCGTAGGCAGCACCAAGAACGGCCGTGATTCTGCGGCTCAGCGTCTGGGCACCAAGCGTGCAGATGGTCAGTTCGTTCTGGCCGGCAACATCCTCGTTCGTCAGCGCGGCACTCACATCCAGCCGGGTGAGAATGTCGGCAAGGGCAGCGATGATACCCTGTTTGCTCTGGTCGATGGCACCGTTCGTTTCGAGCGCGTGGGCAAGAGCGGCAAGAAGTGCAGCGTCAAGCAGTAACTTCTTTCTAAAATCTGCAACACAGAGAGCCGGACCCTCGTGGCCCGGCTCTTTTTGATGAAAAAACAGGAGGGCCTGTATGGCAGCACAAACCAATTTTATCGACATCGCCACCATCTGGCTCCATGCCGGCAAGGGCGGCGACGGCGCAGTGAGCTTCCATCGTGAGAAGTTCGTGGCCGCCGGCGGCCCGGACGGCGGCGACGGCGGCCGGGGCGGCGACATCATCTTCGTCGTGGACGACCACCTTACCACTCTGATGGACTTCCGTTATAAGCGCAAGTACACCGCCGACGAGGGCGGCAAGGGCGGCGCAAGCCTCTGCCACGGCAAGAACGCCGAGGATCTCGTTATCAAGGTGCCTCTGGGTACGGTCATCAAGGACGCCGAGAGCGGCCTTGTCATCGCCGACCTGTCCGACCACACCCCCGTCACCATCGCCAAGGGAGGACGCGGCGGCTACGGCAATGCACACTTTGCTACCCCCACCCGCCAGATCCCCAAGTTTGCAAAGCCCGGTATGCCCGGCGAGGACATTCAGGTGACTCTCGAGCTGAAGCTCATCGCGGATGTGGGCCTCATCGGCTTTCCCAACGTGGGCAAGTCCACCCTCATCTCCACCATCAGCGCCGCAAAGCCGAAAATTGCAAACTACCACTTCACCACGCTGGTGCCGACGCTGGGCGTCGTGTCGGTGGGCGAGGGCGCAAGCTTTGTCTGCGCCGACATCCCCGGCCTCATCGAGGGCGCCAGCGAGGGCGTCGGCCTGGGCCACGACTTCCTCCGCCATGTGGAGCGCTGCCGTCTGCTGCTGCACGTCGTGGACGTCTCCGGCAGCGAGTGCCGCGACCCCATCGAGGACTTCGAGCAGATCAACGAGGAGCTGGCAAAGTTCAGCCCGGCTCTGGCCGAGCGTCCCCAGATCGTGGTGGGCAACAAGTGTGACCTTGCCACCGAGGAACAGATCGACACCTTCCGCAAGTATGTGGAAGAGAAGGGCCTGACTTTCGTCCCCATCTCCGCCGCCACCATGCAGGGCGTCAGGGAGCTTCCGGGTCTGGTCTACAACCGCCTGAAGGACATTCCCGCCGTCCCTGTGTTTGCCCCCGAGTACAAGAAGCCCGAGGCAAAGGCCGGCGGCCGCGAGTTCACCATCAAGCGGGTGGAGGCTCATGTCTGGAGCGTGGATGCACCCTGGCTGGAGTATATCCTGGCCGGCAGCAACGTGGACGACTACGAGAGCCTGCAGTATTTCCAGCGCCAGCTGGGCGAGAGCGGCATTCTGGACGCTCTGGTGCAGAAGGGCGTGCAGGAGAACGATACCATCCTCATCGGCGAGTATCAGTTCGATTATATCTTCTAAGAGGTCAACGGGCTTGCCCTCTCAGCCTCACGCGGTTCGGCAGCTCTCCCAAAGGGAGAGCCGGAACGCAACGGTCAGGCTTCTGCCTCTCCCTTTGGGAGAGGTGGCATTGCGCAGCAATGACGGAGAGGGCAAGGACACTGATGAAAGGAAAACCGTTCTATGAACGAACCCGAAAAGATCAACCCCCGGGAGCTGAGCCCGCTGGCACTGGCCTTCGTGGGCGACAGTGTGCTGGAACTTCTGGTGCGGCAGCGGCTGGTGGAGCACCACCGTCTGTCGGCGGGAAAGCTCAACGCCGAAAAGGTCAAATACGTCTCGGCCCGGGCACAGTTCCGGGAAGAGCAGCTGTTGGAGCCGCTTTTCACCGAGGACGAGCTGGCTGTCTTCAAGCGGGGCCGCAACGCCAGCAAGGCCAGTGTGGCCAAACACGCCTCCCCGGAGGAGTACCGCGCGTCCACCGGCTTCGAGTGCCTGCTGGGCTGGCTGTATCTGAACGGCCGGCTGAGCCGGGTGCATGAGCTGTTCGAGACGCTGTGGCAGTCGTTCGACCCCAACGAAAAATAACCGGAACACGCGAAAGCCCACTGCTTTCCGCACTGGGAAACAGTGCAAAGAGAGCAGCGGGCTTTTTGTTGTCCCGCCGGATGGTCCGTTCAGGCGGGGCGGCGCTCAGCGCAGAAGCTCAGCGGCTGTTGCGGGCGGAGTTGCGAGCCGAGTTCTTGCCGCCCTCGTCGTCGGCACCCTTGGTGTACTGGTTGGGGTGCTTGTGCTCGTTGGCAGCAGAGTTCTGGCTGGAATTGGTGGTGCGGTTGGTGCTCTGATCGCTGGTGCGGTCCTGAGTCTGGTTCTTGCAGTTGGTGCTGCGTTTCTCACTGCGATTTTCCATCGTATCGTCGCTCCTTTCGATTTCGGGAGACGCTCTGCGCTCCCTGCCCATAGTTTGACCGGCTGCGGCGGCTTTATGCACCGCAGCTCGAAGGAGGTCTCATAAAAATGCCTGCCGAATATTTTGAAGCCCGGGAACGCGCCCTTCTGGGGGAGCGGTACGACACCCTCTACGCCGCCCCGCAGGAGACAGCGGCCCGCGGCGTGACCGTGTCCGCCCTCCGCACTACGCCGGAAGGATTTGCGGCCCGGGCAGATTTCCCGCTGCGGCCCTCGCCCTTCTGCAAGGCGGCGTTCGTGGTGGAACAGCCTGACTTCAAGCCGGGACGCCACCCCTACCATCACGCAGGTGTCTTCTACTCGCAGGAGCCTTCGGCCTCGTCGGCAGCGCCGCTGCTGGGCGTCAGGCCCGGGATGCGGGTGCTGGATTTGTGTGCTGCCCCCGGCGGCAAGAGCAGCCAGCTCGCCGCCGCTCTGCAGGGGCAGGGCCTGCTGGTGAGCAACGAATATGTCGCGGCCCGTGCAGAGATCTTGAAGAGCAACCTTGAGCGGATGGGTGTGTCCAACGCCGTCGTGCTCAACGAGACGCCCGCCCGCATCGCAGCGGCCCTGCCGGAGTTCTTCGACCGGGTTCTGGTGGACGCGCCCTGCTCCGGTGAGGGGATGTTCCGCAAAGAGCCTGCCGCGCTGGCCCAGCACTGCGAAGCGCTGGTGAAGCAGTGCGCAGAGCTGGGCGCGGACATCCTCGACAGCGCCGCTGCGGCCCTCGCGCCGGGCGGCGAACTGGTCTACTCCACCTGCACCTTCGCGCCGGAAGAGGACGAGGGACAGGTGGCCGCATTCCTGCAGCGCCACCCGGAGTTCACGCTGGCCGATGTGCTGGGCAATGTGGACTACGCCTTCGGCAGCGAGGGCGAGGCCAACCGCACCGGTGGTCTGCCGCTGGACGTGAGCAAGGTGCGCCGCATCTGGCCCTGTCAGGGCGGGGAGGGACACTTCATGGCCCGGCTCGTCAAAGCCGGTACGCCCCGGACTCTGCCGGCTCCCGGCGAGTACACCCCCGAAGAACAGCTCTGGCTGGCCGCTGCCGCCGAAGCAGGCAAAAAGGCCAAAGGCGGCAAGCCCCAGAAAGCCGCAAAGCCTGCGGATGCCCGCAGCGCCCGGCGGGAGAATAGCCGGGCTTGCCGGGAGGCCGTGCAGGGCCGCAGCTCCCGCAGCCGAGACGCTGGGGCAGGGGATGCATCGCCCGCCCAGAGCCTTGCTGCATGGCGGGAATTTGCGGAGGAATATTTCCCGGAGCTGGCAAAGCGCCCTGCCGTGGTGCATGGCGGCGGCGTTCTGCTGCCGGCGGCTTTCCCGCAGACGAATCTTCACGTTTTGCGTGCAGGGGTCTTCGTGGGCAGTGTGCAGAAGGGGCGCTTTGTGCCGGAACATCATCTGTTCACGGCTTTCGGCGCGCTCTGCCGGAACTGTGAGGAACTGACCCTCGCCGACTCCCGAACTGTGGAATATCTCTCCGGCCGGGAGATAGAAGCTCACACCGCTGCCGATGGATGGTGCTGCGTGACGGTGGACGGCTGGCCGCTGGGAGGCGGCAAAGTGTCCGGCGGCAGGGTCAAAAACCATTATCCCAAGGCACTTCGTCTGCTGTAAAACGTAGTTTTTGGCAGAATAAACCGGAAAACCATCGGTACAAGGCTTGAACGCCGATGGCTGTTGTGATAAAATAATAGAGTTAGATTTTGTGTGCTGCCACAATGCGGGCGACCACAGCCCGTCTGCCCGCAGGCGGAGATCACTGATAAAATACAGGAGGCTCTTTTCCATGTCTGGACATAGCAAATGGAACAATATCAAGCGCAAGAAGGAGAAGACTGACGGCGCAAAGGCAAAGGTCTTTACCAAGATCGGCCGCGAGATCAGCGTTGCCGTCCGTACCGGCGGCCCCAACCCCGCTTCCAACAGCAAGCTGGCTGACCTGATCTCCAAGGCAAAGCGTATGAGCGTGCCGAACGATAACATCCAGCGTATCATCAAGAAGGCCGAGGGCGGCGATAAGACCGAGTACGAGGCGATCACCTACGAGGGTTACGGCCCCGGCGGCGTTGCGGTCATGGTCGAGACTCTGACCGACAACCGCAACCGTACCGCTGCTGACCTGCGCCACTACTTCGATAAGAACGGCGGCAATCTGGGCGCTATGGGCTGTGTGGGCTTCCTGTTCAGCCAGAAGGGCGTCATCGACATCTCTCTGGAAGACAAGGACGCCGACGAGGCTATGATGGACGCGCTGGATGCCGGTGCTGAGGACTTCGATGCAGGCGAAGAGGCCGCTGAGATCACCACCGACCCCGAGAACTACTCCGCTGTCGTCAAGGCAATGGAGGAGAAGGGCTACGAGATCCTCTCCGACGACCTGGCCATGGTCCCCATGACCACCACCCGTCTGACCGACCCCGATCAGCTCAAGCTGATGGGCAAGCTGCTGGATGCCCTCGAGGATAACGATGACGTCCAGAACGTCTGGCACAGCCTCGAGAACGAAGAGGACCTGCCGGAATAAGCTTCCGCAAATCTTAAGAATGACGTAAACAAAGCCGCTTTTTGTGCTGTGAGGCACAGAAAGCGGCTTTGTTGTTTTATAGCGGCCTGCGATAAAGGTGTGCCTGCTGGGGCATGGAAAATAAAAAGAACGGTACCATTCTCCCGTCGGCTATGTTATAATAAACAGAACAAAACATCACGGGGAGGGGCCGACATGGAGCAACGACGCATTTGTCCATATTGTATGCAGGAGCTGGAAGCAGGGGAGGAGCAGTGTCCCCACTGCGGCCGGGAGCTTGCAGGGCGCAACCCGTCGGGCAGTCTTCCGGCAGGCACTGTGCTGGCAGGCCGGTATACCGTGGGCGACATCCAGAGCGTGGACGGCGAGGGCATCCTCTACCGGGGCGTGGAGAACAACGGCCCCTTCCGGGTGACCATCAAGGAGTATATGCCCCTGACGCTGGCGGCAGAGCGGGGGAGAGACTGCATCCTCCGCCCGAAGCCGGGCAGCGAGGTGCTGTTCAAGACCACCCGGATGGACTTTGCCGACCTCTACCGCTTCATCCAGCGCATCACCCCGGCCAACGGCCTGGAGGCCGTGCTGGACGTCTTCGAAGAGAACAACACGGTCTACGCCGTCATGGAGAACCCCGGCGGCTGTCCGCTCCAGAAGTGGCTGGAGGAGCACGGCACCGTGACGCCCCAGCAGGCCTGTGCCATGCTGGAACCGGTGTTCAACGGGGTGGAGGCCATGCATCAGGTGGGCCTCGTACACCGTGGCATCTGCCCGGCCAACATCCGCATCATGGACAATGGCCGCGCCCGGCTCACCGGCTACGCGACGGTGGGTCTGCGCACGGCGGGCAGCGGCCTCCACGAGCAGCTGTACGAGGGCTATTCCGCCCCGGAGCAGTATTCCACCGCCGAGTTCGAGGGCCGCTACACCGACGAATACAGCCTCGCGGCGGTGTTCTACCGGATGGTCTGCGGGCTGAGCCCCGTCCCGGCGGCACAGCGCCTCGTCTCCGACTCCAACCCCAAGGCCCGCACGGTGACGCCGTCGGTGCCGGCTTACGTCTCCGAGACGCTGTATCTGGGCCTCCGGCTCAAGCCGGTGGAGCGCATCCAGACGGTGCAGCAGCTTTTCCGCGCCCTCTCGGAGCGGGAGTATGCGGAGGAGTTGTCCCGCAGCATGGAGGCGCTGGACCCGCCCGTCCCCGCGCCGCAGGAGCCGAAAGCGCCCGCGAAGGCGGAGCTGCTGAGCGTCCGAAATCTTCTGGCGGGCATCGTCATTCTGCTCAGCGTCCTCGTCCTGCTGATCCTCTGGGGTCTGCTGAGCCATCAGAGCGAGAAGCCGCCGGAAGTGATCGCTCCGGAGTCCGTCAGCGAGGCGGCGAGTGAGCCGGCAAGTGAGCCGGTGAACGAAAACATCACCCTGACGCCGGATCTCGTGGGCCGCGACTATGACGCCGAGGTGCGCAACAACCGCAGCTATATCGACGAGTATCTCTTCTACGTCACGCTGGAATACAGCGACACGGTGGAGAAGGGCCGCATCATCCGGCAGTCGCCGGAGGCGGGCGAGGTCATCCAGAAGGGGGACACCGTCAGCCTCGTGGTCAGCCGGGGCCCCCAGATGATGGAGATGCCCGACATCATCGGCCAGACGCAGGACAGCGCCGTGCAGGAGCTGGCCACCAAGGGTCTGAACGCTACCTGCTTCACCGTGATCAACGACGGCTCTGAGGCGGCGGGCTGCGTCGTGTCGGCCAGCGAGGACGCCGGGAGCATGGTGGAGGTGGGAACTACCATCGTGCTCTATATCGCGGGGGATGTCCCCGCCGATGCCCCGGCGGGATCGGAAGCGCCTTCGGATACAGGGACGCCCGCCGGCGGGGATGCCGCGCAGGGCGGCGTGGAATACGATACGGATTAAACAAAAAAACATCTGCAATACGGACTTCGGGAATCGAAGAAGTGTTGCAGATGTTTTTGGTTTTATGGAAAGCCTCTCCCTTTGGGAGAGGTGTCACCGAAGGTGACGGAGAGGGCAAGCCCGGCACGAAAGAGCCGCTGCACAGCGATAAGCAGGCTCTTTGTCAGAGCGATACTATCGCAGTGTAAGAGCTGTTTGGCAGTATCCTTGCCCTCTCAGGCGCTTACGCGCCAGCTCTCCCAAAGGGAGAGCCTTTCGGGGGGCGGGGCTTCAGAAAAAGCTCTTCATGAACGCAAGATCGCTGGCGGCGCGGGCCGGGACAGCCTCTTCCCGCAGGACGGGAAGGAGGGGCTGGGGCAGGGCGCGCAGCATCTCGAAGCCGCCCTTGTAGTCCACACAGGAGTCTTCGAGGCTGGTGGAGTAGAGGGTGCCGTCGGGCTTGAAGTTCTGACCCTTGAAGTGGACGGCCACGATCTTATCGCCGTACCAGCTGCCGACTTTGTCCCAGAGGCGGCGCTGTGCGTCCACCGAGGCGTTCTCGGGGCCGACGTAGTTCGCCAGATCGCAGATGACCCGCAGGTTGGGGCTGGCGATGGTGTCCAGCACCATCTTGACGGCCTCGGGGGTGTTCATGGCGTGGTAGTAGACGCACTCCACCGCGAAGAGCACACCCTGCTCCTCGCAGACGGGCAGGATCTCGCCCAGGCTGCGAAGGAGTGCTTCCTGCGCTTCCCTGCGGCTGACGGTGGGCTGCTTTGCCATGTTGGTGGTCTCGCTGCCCATGCAGCCGGCCCGGAGAGCTTTTGCCACCGGCACCTGGCTCAGGGCTTTCGCCACCTCGGCGCGGCGCTTGTCCTCGTCCGCATAGCCCAGCTCAACATAGGTGCCGTCCACGGCGATGGACACGCCGCTCTTCTGGACGGCGGCATTGGTGGCGGCCACCAGCTCAGGGGTCACGTCTGCATAGCTTTTGACGCCCTCCACGGCCTTGGTGTAGGCCAGCTGGGTGCAGCGGAACCCTGCGTCCCCGATGGAGCGGAGCAGTTCTTCCACGCTGTGACGGCCAAAATCGTGGCCCCGTGCGCCGACGATGAATTCAGACATCCCGCATCCTCCTTACGCTCAGCCGAACAGACGCTCGGCAAACATCCCGAACTCCTTGCCCCACCAGTACCAGTCGTGGGAGACGTCGCCGCCCCAGACTTCGAGGTGGCAGGGGAAGCCGACTTCGCTCAGGGTGTCGGCCAGAGCCTGGGTGTCGGCGAGGGCATCGCCCTCATAGCCGCCCTGACCCACGCAGAGCAGCAGACTGTTCTCCTCGGCCTTGGACAGAACATTCCTGTCGCAGATGCCGTTCTTGCGCAGAGCGGCGAGGGGGCTGCTGCGGAGGACGAGGTCGTCCTCTGCGCTGCCGAGGAAGCGGCCCATATCGTAGAGGCCGGAGAGGCCCATTGCACCCGCAAAGGTCCGGGGACGGCGCAGGCGGCACTGGACGGCCTGATAGGCGCCGGTGTCCACGCCCACGCACCAGATGAGGGGCTTCTCTTTGCTCTCGGGGGCGTTCAGCTCCGCGATGCGCGCGGCCAGCTCGCTGGTGAGGTAGACGAAATACTTCTCCTGCATCTCGGCCCGGCGGCGGGGAGACTCATTGCCGGCCAGCAGGCTCTCGCCGTCGATGCTGTCGGCGCAGAAGAGCTGGATTTTGCCCTCGTGCAGCAGACGGGCCGCTGCGTCGGGCATCCCGTTGTTCTCCCAGTCGTAGAAGCGGCCGCCCCGGGCGGGCAGTGCCAGCACCGGCACACCGCCGTGGCCGTAGACCTTGAACTCCATCTCGCGGTCGAGCACCGCGCTCCACTCCTTATAATAAGTGCCTTCCATCATGAAAATGCTCCTCCTGTCAGATGAATTGATTGCGTGCCGCGTCGTAGGCATAGCCCACGGCGGAAAGTGCCTTGCACAGGGCGTCCCTGTCGGCGTCCATGTCGTCGCAGAGGGCGTCGAGGCTGGGGTAAAAATCGCGCAGTTTCAGGTTGACCACGCTCAAAAGCATGATCGGGTCGCTCGGCAGAGCCATCTTTTGTTTCCTCCCATGTTCCGAGATAAAATAAAAAGCCGGCCACTCGACAAAGTGACCGGCAATACGCATCAGCTTAGACAGCGCGGGTGACTTTGCCAGCGCGCAGGCAACGGGAGCATGCGTAGATATACTTGGGAGAACCCTCCACGACCGCCTTGACACGACGGACATTCGGCTTCCAGGTACGGTTGGAACGGCGATGAGAGTGGGAGACCTTGATACCGAAGGTAACACCCTTGCCGCAGCATTCACACTTAGCCATGGTACTTGCACCTCCTACAGTGAAGTATGGAATCAAAATAATCAGCTTGACTATTTTACCAGAACTGCTGCCAAAAAGCAAGTCCCTTTTCGATTTTTTTGCGGCTTTTTTTCGTCTACAGCCCAAACGCTTGTCTAAAGGCGAAAAAAATAGTACAATAAACGCGTATATCTTATAGAAAACAGGAGAACACCATGACCCCAAGAATGTTTTATACCCTCGCACGGGTGCTGGCCGCCCTGACCGTCATCCCTTTCCACGAGGCGGGCCACGCGCTGGCCGCATGGCTGCTGGGCGACCCCACAGCCAAGCAGCAGGGGAGACTGTCGCTGAACCCTTTCCGCCACTTCGATCTGCTGGGAACGCTCTGCATGGTGTTCGCGGGCGTGGGCTGGGCAAAGCCTGTCTCCACCGACCCCCGCAACTTCAGAAACCCGAAGCAGGGCATGGCCCTCACGGCGCTGGCCGGCCCGGCGGCGAACCTCATCCTGGCCTACCTTGCGATGGTGGTCTGGAAGCTGCTCTATTATTGGGCGCCCGTCAACGATGCGACGATTTTTCTGGCGCTCTTCCTGCAATACTTGGTGTATCTGGATGTGAGCCTCGCCGTGTTCAACCTCATCCCGGTGCCGCCGCTGGACGGCAGCCGCGTCCTGCTGGCTGTGCTGCCCGAGCGCATCTACTTCGGCATGATGAAGTATGAGCGGGTCATCCTCATCGTCCTGCTGGCGGCGGTCTGGGGCGGCTTTCTGGACGGCCCCCTCAGCGTGATGAACAATGTGGTGTGGGACCTGCTGGACAATGGCACTCAGTACATCGACACCATCGCCTACTCGGCCTACTATGCGTCTGCAGGGGCGGTGATCTGATGGCGGAGGAGCTTACCTTCCATCTGGAAGAGTTCGAAGGCCCGCTGGAACTGCTGCTGGCGCTGGTGACGAAGCACAAGATGGACCTGCACAACATCCCCATCCTCGAGCTGATCGACCAGTACACCCGCACCGTGGAGGCCGCGCAGGCCGTAGACCCCGACATTTCCAGCTCCTTCATCGAGATGGCAGCTCACCTCGTGGAGATGAAGAGCTATCTGCTGCTGCCCCGGAGCACCGAGGGCGAGCGGATGAAGCAGGAGCTCACCGGCCAGCTCATCGAGTACGACCAGTGCCGCCGGATGGCCTCTGCCCTCCGCGCCGCTGCGGAGGCGACGCCCACCTTCGTCCGACAGCCGATGCAGCTGGAACGGGACGAGACTTACGCCCTCAACCATCTGCCTCAGGTGCTGGCCGACTGCTGGGAGAGCCTGATGGGCCGTGCGCCTGTCCGGCGGATGCCGACCCAGGCCGTCTTTGAGCCGCTGGTGACAGCCCCGCAGGTGTCGGTGAGCAGCCGGGTGGTGTACATCCTGCGCCGCCTCATCGCGGGCGGTGCGGCCCGGATGAGCCAGCTTTTCGCCCGCAGCCAGAGCCGAAGCACCAACGTGGCTACCTTTCTGGCCCTGCTGGAACTGGTGCGCGGCGGACGTGTCACCCTCGGCCCCAAGGGAGAGCTGACCATGCAGCGCGGACGCCTGCCCCGTGAAAGGGCAAAGGAGGAAGAATGAACCAGAAACAGATAAAAGCCGCCGTAGAGGCGATGCTTTTTGCGGCGGGCGACCCGGTGAGCGCCGATAAGCTTGCCGCCGCCGTCCAGCTGCCCCAGACCGCGGTGGAGACCGCGCTGGAAGAGCTGCGCGTCCGTTACGCCCGGGAGGACTCCGGCCTCTGCCTGCTCCATCTGGACACCCGCTGGCAGCTGGCGACCAGGACCGAGTGGGCCGACTGCATCCGCCGTCTGCTGGACGCCCGGCGCTCGGTGCCTCTCGGCCCGGCGGCCATGGAGACGCTGACGGTCATCGCCTACAACCAGCCCGTCTCCCGCGCCTTCATCGAACAGGTGCGCGGCGTGGACTCCTCGTCCAGCGTCAGCGGCCTGCTGCAGAAGGGCCTCATCGAGGAGGCGGGCCGTCTCGACCTGCCCGGCCACCCGGTGAGCTTCCGCACCACGGATGTTTTCCTGCGGTGCTTCGGCCTTTCCTCGCTGGCAGACCTGCCGCCGGTGCGCGGAGATCGGGAAGGGGAGGCGGCGACATGATGGGAGTCCTGATGGCTCTGGGCTGGCTGCTGCTGACCCTGCTGAAGATCGCAGGCGTCCTGCTCCTGATCCTGTTGGTGCTGCTGGCCCTCGTCCTGCTCTGCCCGCTGTGCGCGGACGTCTGCTGGGAGGGCGGCGTCCTGACCGTCCGGGCCGGTGCGCTTGGGCTCACCCTGCCGGTGTTCCAGTGGCCTGCGCCGGAAAAGCCCGCCGAATCCGAAGAACCGAAAGGCTTCTGGGGAAAGCTGAAAGCGAAGCTCCGCACCCGCCGCGAAGAGCGCAAACGGAAGAAAGCCGCCGCAAAAGAGGCGAAGAGACCGAAAAAGGAAACAGCTCCGCGCAGGAAGGCGAAGCTGACGCTGAACATCCTCGTGACCATCCTGCGGGGTGCCGGGCGGCTGACGAAAGCCGTCTTCGGCTCGCTGCGCGTCACCAAGATCCGGGTCTGCCTCGGCGTCCGGGGCGACGACCCCGCCGAAGCTGCCCGCGCCTACGGCAGGCTGAACGCATGGCTCTACTCGTCCCTCGGCGTCATCGACCGCTTCGTCTACCTCGATTTCGACGAGCTGCGCATCCTGCCGGACTTCGGCAGTGCCGAGCCGACGGTGGCCGACCGGGTGTCGTTCCGCCTCAGCGCAAGGCTGCTTTTCATCGTTGCAGCCGCTCTGCGCGTTTTGTATGAGTTCTGGCGCGAAAAAGTGCTGGACGTCTTCCTGTGAGGCAGAATGCAGGAATTGAAATGGACGGCAAAACGTGTTATACTGATAAAAAGGAGGCGATTGCTATGACGACTCTCAGCATTCAGGTCGATGAAAAAGTCGAAAAGGAAGCAGAAAAGCTCTTTTCTGATTTTGGCCTTGATATTTCTACCGCAGTAAATATTTTTCTGCGTCAGTCGATTCGGGAAAACTGCATTCCCTTCGACATCCAGAAGGAAGTTCCGAATGCAGATACGCTCGCAGCAATGAAGGAATCCGAGGATATGATAGCGCACCCGGAAAAATATAAGAGCTATCATGATGTGGATGAAATGATGAAGGACTTGCTTGCATGAAATACGAGATCAAGCCGTCGTCTCGCTTCAAGCGGGATATGAAATTGGTCAAGAAACGCGGCTACGACCAGCGCTTGATCGAAAATGTCATCAGAACGCTCGCTGCCGGTGAAGAACTGGACAAAAAGTACAGAGACCATATTCTGCTCGGTGACTATGCCGGTTTTCACGAATGTCATATTACGCCGGACTGGCTGCTGATCTATCAGATCTACGAGGAAGAACTTTATCTGCTGCTTTCCAGAACGGGGTCACACAGCGATCTGTTCTGACCTGAATGGGAAAAACGGCATACAGACAGAACGTCCTGCAAATTTTTGCAGGGCGTTTTCTTTTGAAAGACTGGACGTCTTCCTATAAAGTGTGTTACAATAATATCGTATGGTGTATACTCCTATCCAGAGGGAGTTTTCCCGGAAAATAATAGTAGGAGGCCGATTTTATGGCTGAGCATCCGATTCAAGGTTTAATGAACGTCACGATGGACAAGATCCGCCAGATGGCAGATTCCAACACCATCATCGGCAAGCCCATCAAGACCGACGACGGCACCACCATCCTGCCGGTGTCCCGCATCTCCTTCGGCTTTGCTTCCGCAGGCACCGACTTCGACGGCAAGAACGCCGCCAACAAGGACCTGTTCGGCGGCGGCTCCGGCGCGGGCGTCAACATCCAGCCGGTGGCTTTTCTGGTGGTGAAGGACGGCTGCGTGCGCACCATCCAGCTGTCCGACGGCTCCAACACCGTTGACCGCGCCCTGACCATGCTGCCCGAGCTGGTGGACAAGGTCAGCGCTCTGCTGAAGAAAGAGGAGAAGAAGGACGCCGCTGCGCCTGCGGAGCAGTAACGACTCCTTCCGTCACGGCTCACGCCGTGCCACCTCCCTCAAAGAGGGAGGCCTTGGCATTCCGCAAAGCTCTCCCTCTTCGCCAGAGGCTCCCTCGCCGAGGGAGCTGTCATCGCGCAGCGATGACTGAGGGAGTGAATCTACGCCGTAACTGCGGACTTCCGACCCGCAGTTTTGATACCGCGCACCGGAACCTGAAAAGGGGAGAGGGTGTGCATTTGAGCGCCGGGAGGCGCACAAGGAGATTTTATCATGGCAGAAGAACGCATTCAGAAAATCATGAGCGAGCAGGGCCTCTGCTCCCGCCGCGCCGCCGAGCAGATCATCGCCGAGGGCCGCGTGAAGGTCAACGGCCACCCCGTGAAGGTGGGCGACAAGATGGACCCCAACCGCGACGTCCTCCATGTGGACGACGAGCGCATCTATATCCAGAAGAACCAGCAGATGTACTATCTGGCTCTGTACAAGCCCCGCGGCTATGTCACCACCGCCAGCGACGAGCTGGGCCGCAAGACGGTCATGGAGCTGGTGGCCGACATCCCGGCCCGCCTGTACCCCGTGGGCCGTCTCGACAAGGACAGCGAGGGCCTGCTGCTGATGACCAACGACGGCGCTTTCGCACAGGCCGTCACCCATCCGTCCGGCGGCATCTCCAAGCTCTACCGCGTCACCGTCCAGCCCCGGGCCGATGAGGCACAGATCCTGAAGCTCAGCTCCGGCGTCGTGCTGGACGACGGCACCAAGACCATGCCCTGCGCCATCAATGTCGTCACCGACGAGCCGGGCCGCACCGTCATGGAGATGACCCTGAAAGAGGGCAAGAACCGCGAGATCCGCCGGATGTGCGAGGCCGTGGGCCTCGAGGTCATCCGTCTGAAGCGGAACGCTGAGGGCGTCGTCAAGCTGGGAATGCTCCAGCCCGGCAAGTACCGCGAGCTGACCAAGGCAGAGGTGAACGGCCTGCGCGCCGCAGCTGCCAAGGGCCGCGCCCAGACCCGCTCGGCCGCTTTGCAGTCCAAGGCTGCTGCCCGCCGTCCCCGTGGCCCTGTGGGCGGGAACAAGGCTGCCGCAGGGAAGAAACGCAAGTGAGCAATGTGTCCGAAATTTCCGCTCTTTTTGCCAAATTTGTAACATTCTCTGAAAAAAAGGAATGGAACAAGGCTTGAGAATCTTGGAAAAATCGGGTATAATATACCTAATTTTGAAACTCACACAGATAAGCAGGAGGTCTTACCATGGCTTCAAAGAGTACCAAAGGAGAAATCCTCGCCAAGTTTTTTGATGACGGGGAATACACCGCTCTGTTTGCGGACGGTGCGGTGAGCGCTGCCAGCGGCTATGCTGCCGGTCAGCAGGCTTACGCCGTCTTCCAGAACGGCGAGGCTGTTTCCGTCAAGGACGTTGAAAAGAACATCAAGGTCCTCGAGCTGGCTGCCCAGACGGGCTGCCCGGTCGTTACCTTCTACGACTCCGTCGGCGCAAAGCTGGCTGAGGGTCTGGACGTGCTGAATGCAGCTGCAAAGCTCAACGCCACCATCGCAAAGGTGTCCGGCGTCGTGCCTCAGGTAGCCGTCGTTCTGGGCGTCTGCGGCGGCACCAGCGCTCTGAGCGCTGCCAACGCAGATGTCTGCATCATGGCTGAGGGCGCAGAGCTGTTCTTCACCGCTCCCTTCACCGCTGCCGCTAAGGGCGACAAGGTCGCTGACGCCGGTTCTGCCGCTGCTGCCGCAAAGGCAGGCGTGGCTGCCATCGTGGCCGCTGACGCTGCCGAGGCTGCTGAGAAGGCTGCCCACATCGTGGGTCTGCTGCCTGCCAACAACCTGACCGGCCCGGCCATCTTCGAGTTCGAGCAGCCCACCGCTGTCCTGAGCGCCAACGCCGAGCCCGCAAAGGCCGCTGCTGCCCTCATCGATAAGGACAGCGCCGTGGAGATGTACGCCGGTTTCGGCAAGAACGTCTACACCGCCTTCGCTACCATCGGCGGCAACGCCGTGGGCGTCGTGGCCACCGGCAAGGAGCTGTGCCACAACTGCGTGGCCAAGGCTTCCCGCTTCGTCCGCCTGTGCGACGCTTTCAGCGTCCCCGTGCTGACCATCGTGAACACCGAGGGCTTCGTTCCCAGCACTTCCGATGACATCGCCGGCGGCATCCGCGAGGCTGCCCGTCTGGCTGCTACCTATGCCGACGCTACCACCGCCAAGGTGGCTCTCATCGCCGGGAAGGCTGTCGGCCCCGTCTACACCGCACTGGCCGCTGCTGACCTGAAGATCGCTGTCAAGGGCTGCACCATCAGCGCTCTCGAGCCTTCCGCTGCCGTCTCCGTGCTGTACAAGGACGAGATCGACGCTTCCGACAACATCGTCGCCGCTACCAAGGCCAAGGCTGCTGCCTACGTCGCCGAGGTGTGCAGCGCTGACGCTGCCGTGGCCGCCGATTCTGCCGACATGACCTGCGAGGCTGCCAACGCCCGCGCAAGCGTCGTGGCCGCCTTCGAGCTGCTGAGCACCAAGCGTGCTGCCCGTCTGCCCAAGAAGCACGGCAACATGGCTCTGTAAGAAAACGTACATCTAACGATATAGATTGATTCAGGAGGACTCTTCCATGAAGTACTACAATATTTCCGTCAATGGCGTTGCTTACAGCGTCTCTGTCGAGGAGACCGCTGCCGGCGCTGCACCCGTGGCTCCTGCTGCTGCACCCGCACCCAAGGCCGCTCCGGCTCCCGCTGCCGCTGCTGCTCCTGCCGCACCCGCTGCTCCTGCTTCCGCAGGCGCTGTTGAGGTCAAGGCTCCGATGCCCGGCAACATCCTGGACGTGAAGGTCGCCGCCGGTGCTTCCGTCAAGGCTGGCGACGTGCTGGTCATCCTCGAGGCCATGAAGATGGAGAACGAGATCGTTGCTCCTCAGGACGGCACCGTTGCTTCCATCAATGTCCATAAGGGCGACACCGTCAACTCCGGTGACACTCTGGTTTCCATGAACTAAGAGAGAGGTGACAACAATGGCTAAAAAGCCCATCAAGATCACGGAAGTCGTCCTGCGCGATGCCCACCAGTCCCTGCTGGCCACCCGTATGACGATGGACGAGATGCGTCCCATCCTGCCCGAGATGGACAAGATCCCTTACTTCTCCGTCGAGTGCTGGGGCGGTGCGACCTTCGACAGCTGCATCCGCTTCCTCGATGAGGACCCCTGGGAGCGTCTGCGCATCCTGCGCAAGGAGCTGCCCCACCAGAAGCTGCAGATGCTGTTCCGCGGCCAGAACATGCTGGGCTACCGCCCCTACGCGGACGACGCCGTCGAGTACTTCGTGAAGAAGTCCGTTGCAAACGGCATCGACGTCATCCGCATCTTCGACGCACTGAACGACGCCCGCAACCTGCAGACCGCCATCAAGTCTGCCAACAAGGAAGGCGCACACGTTCAGGGCTGCATCAGCTACACCCTGAGCCCTGTCCACAACAACGAGTACTACGTCAAGTACGCAAAGACTCTGGAAGAGATGGGTGCAAACTCCATCTGCATCAAGGACATGGCCGGTCTGCTGACTCCCTACACCTGCTACGAGCTGGTCAAGGAGCTGAAGAACACCCTGTCCATCCCTGTGGACATCCACAGCCACTACACGGCCGGTCTGGCTTCCATGTCCCTGCTGAAGGGCATCGAGGCCGGTGCTGACATCGTCGATACCGCCATGAGCCCCCTGAGCGGCGGCACCAGCCACATGGCTACCGAGAGCCTCGTGGCCGCCCTGCAGGGCACCGATTACGACACCGGCCTCGACCTCAAGCAGCTGAACGTCGTGCGCGCATACTTTGCAAAGCTGCGCGAGAAGTACATCGCCAACGGCCAGATCAGCCCCAAGTCTCTGGGCGTGGACGCCAACACCCTGCTGTATCAGGTGCCGGGCGGCATGTTCTCCAACATGCTCAAGCAGCTGAAGGATGCCGGCAAGGAAGACAAGCTGGACGAAGTGCTGGCTGAGATCCCCCGCGTTCGTGAGGACGCAGGCTATCCTCCGCTGGTCACCCCCACCAGCCAGATCGTCGGCACCCAGGCTGTCTTCAACGTCATCCTGGGCGAGCGCTACAAGATGGTCACCAAGGAGTTCAAGGGCCTGGTCCACGGCGACTACGGCAAGACTCCCGCTCCCATCAGCGCCGAGTTCACCAAGAAGATCCTGGGCGACGAGAAGCCCATCACCTGCCGCTTTGCCGACACCCTCGCTCCCGAGATGGACAAGCTGAAGGCTGAGGCTGCAAAGTGGGCTACTCAGGAAGAGGACGTCCTGACCTACGCCATGTTCCCGCAGGTCGCGCCCAAGTTCTTCGAGAAGCGCAACGCCAAGGCTCAGGGCGTGGATGCAGACCATGCAGATTTTGCAAACAAGTCTCACCCCGTCTGATAAAACAGCATAAGGCTTTCTAAGCCCCCCGCAGAGATGCGGGGGGCTTTTTGTGCTCTTTTACTTGCAAAAAAGCGGTCATCAGAGTAGAATAATAACATATGTATCGTAACATGGGCCTGTATACCCAAACGCGGATACATATACCGTAATTTGTCCGCATATCCACCCATCAACAGAGAGGAAACGTGGAGCATATGATCCTGAGCATGACCGGTTTTGGCCGGGGGACTGCTGTATTGAATGGCCGCGAGATCACGGTCGAGCTGCGCAGCGTCAACTCCCGGTATTTCGAGTATTCGTCCCGCATCCCCCGCAGCTGCAGCTACATGGACAGCCGCCTGAAAAAGCAGCTCAACGAGCGGGTCACCCGCGGCAAGGTCGAGCTGAGCATGACCATCCAGAACGTGGAGGCCGCCGACGCAGAAGTGACCGTCAACATGGAGCTGGCCCGCAGCTACCAGAAGGCCCTGCGGAACCTTTCGGAGAAGCTCTGCATCAAGAACGACGTCACCGTCTCGACGCTGACCCGCTTCCCGGACGTGCTGGCCACCCGCCACGCCGACGTGGACGAGGAACAGCTCTGGGCCGACGTCTCCGCCGTGACGGCTCAGGCGCTGGACAACTTCATCGCCATGCGCGCCGCCGAGGGTGCCAAGATGAAGGCCGACGTGGAGAGCCGCCTGTGCTTCCTCGAGGAGCGGGTGGGCAGGGTGGAGACCCTGAGCGCAGGCCGCGTCGAAGCCTACACCAGCCGCCTCTACGAGAAGCTCAAGACCATCCTCGAGGACCGCAGCATCGACGACGCCCGCGTCCTGACGGAAGCCGCCATCTTCGGCGACAAGACCGCCGTGGACGAGGAGACCGTCCGTCTGCGCAGCCACATCGCCCAGTACCGCTCCATTCTGGAGCTGGACGAGCCGGTGGGCCGCAAGCTGGACTTCCTGACTCAGGAGCTGAACCGTGAGACCAACACCATCGGCTCCAAGTGTCAGGATCTGGACATCACCCGCACGGTGGTGGACATGAAGGCGGAGATCGAGAAGATCCGCGAACAGATCCAGAACCTCGAATAAAAACAGTACGGAGGAGTTCAGATGAAGCTCATCAACATCGGCTTTGGCAATCTGGTCAGCGCAGGGCGGGTGGTGGCCGTCGTCAGCCCCGACTCTGCGCCGGTCAAGCGTCTGGTGAAGGAGGCGCGGGAGCGGGGGATGCTCATTGATGCGTCCTATGGCCGCAGCACCCGGGCCGTGCTCATCATGGACTCCGACCATGTAGTCCTTTCGGCCCTGACGCCTGAGACGGTGGCAAGCCGCGCTGCGGGCCAGCCGGAAGGAAAACCGACAGAGGAGCAGTAAAAAATGGAAAACGAAAAGTACCTGTTTGTCGTCTCCGGTGCCGCCGGTACCGGCAAGGATAGTGTGGTCAAGGCCCTGCGCGAGGCCCACCCCGAGATCGAAAAGACCGTCTCCGCCACCACCCGCGCACCCCGCCCCGGCGAGCAGGAGGGCGTGGACTACTACTACCGCACCCGGGAGCAGTTCCAGCACCTCATCGAAACCGACCAGGTGGTGGAGCATAACTTCTACAACGGCAACTACTACGGCACCCTCCGCGAAGAGGTGGATAAGCGCCTCGAGGCGGGCAAGCTGGTGGTGCTGGTCATCGACGTCCACGGCGCGGCCAACATCCGCCGGATGTTCCCGGGGGCTACCACCATCTTCCTGCTGCCGCCCTCCGTGGAGGAGCTGGAACGCCGCCTCCGGGGCCGCGGCACCGAGACGGAAGCCAGCATCCTTGAGCGCCTCGCCACCGCAAAGAAGGAGCTGGCCGAGCAGGAGAAGTTCACCCTCACCCTCGTGAACGACGAGGTGGACGCCTGCGCCGAGAAGCTCTACGGCATCATCCGCCAGCGGGCCGGCCTCGACAGATAACAAGGAGCCGCGAATGCCAAAAACGGTAGGCGTTGCCGTGAGCAACGCGACCTTCCACTTCGACAAACTCTATACCTACGCCGTCATGCCCGACCAGCAGGAGGCCGTCCGCCTCGGCAGCATGGTGCTGGTGCCCTTCGGGCGGGGGAGCAAGGCCCGGATGGGCGTGGTGCTGGCCTGCGACGAAGAGCCGGAACACGCAAAGCTCAAGTACCTCTTCGACGTGGCCCCGGCCTCGGCCTGCCTGACGCCGGAGCTGCTGCGGCTGGTGCATTTCCTCAAGGAGCGCACCTTCTGCACCTACTACGAGGCCGTCAAGGCGGTCATCCCCTATGGGGCGCAGTATAAGCCCGCCCTCGCGGCGGACGGCGTGACGCGGGTGCTCAAAAAGCAGCTCCCCCGCCACACCGAGAACAGCTATAAGCTGGTGGGCAGCTTGCAGCAAAAGCCCAGGCCCACGGCCAAGCAGCTGGCGGCAGTGGCCCTGCTGAGCGGGGGGGAGCGCACCCAGAACGAGATGGAGGCCCACGGCATCACCAAAGCCGTGCTGGACAACCTCTGCGCCAAGGGCGTCGTCGAATGCAGCAAGGTGAACAAATCCATCGACCTGTATTCGTCTATCCCGCTGAAAAACGAGCCCATCACCCTGACGGCAGAGCAGCAGGCGGCCTATGACGCCCTGCTGCCCGGCCTCGAAGACACCGCCCCCCACTCGGCGCTGCTCTACGGCGTCACCGGCAGCGGCAAGACGCTGGTGTTCTTAAAGCTCATCGAGCGGTGTCTGGCGCTGGGCCGCCGCGCCCTCGTGCTGGTGCCGGAGATCAGCCTGACGCCTCAGATGATCCTCCGCCTCAAGAGCCGGTTCGGGCGGCGGGTGGCCGTCCAGCACTCGGCCCTCAACCATACCGAGCGTCTGCTCCAATGGCAGATGATACAGGACGGCGGTGCCGACATCGTGGTGGGGACCCGGAGCGCCGTCTTTGCCCCGCTGGAGAACATCGGCCTCGTCATCATCGACGAGGAGCAGGAGCACACCTACCGCTCCGAGTCTGCGCCCCGGTACGCCGCCCACGAGGTGGCCCGGCAGCGGGCGGCGGAGAACGGCTCCCTGCTCCTTCTGGCCAGCGCCACCCCCAGCACCGAGAGCTTTTACGCCGCCCGGAATGGCCGCACCCAGCTCGTCCGGCTCACCCAGCGCTACGGCGGCAACCCGCTGCCCAGCGTCCAGATCGTGGATATGCGGGCAGAGCTGGCCTCGGGCAACCCGAGGGAGATCAGCCTTGCCATGGAGGACGCCATCCGGCGCAACCTCGACGCGGGGAAGCAGACGATTTTGCTGCTCAACCGCCGGGGCTACCAGACCATGGCCCAGTGCGACGACTGCCGCGAGGTGCTGAAATGCCCCAAGTGCAGCGTCCCCATGGTCTACCACAAGGCGGGCCATAAGCTGCTCTGCCACTACTGCGGCACCCAGCTCGACCCGCCTCCCAAGACCTGCCCCGTCTGCGGCGGCAAGCTGCTCTACCGGGGCTTCGGCACCCAGAAGGCCGAGGAGGAGCTGGCCCAGCTCTTCCCGGAGGCGAGAGTGCTGCGGATGGACCAGGACTCCACCGCCGCCAAAGACGCCCACGAAAAGCTGCTGGCGAAGTTCGCCCGGCATGAGTACGACATCATGGTGGGGACCCAGATGGTGGCCAAGGGCCTCGATTTCGAGGACGTGACCCTCGTGGGCGTCCTCGGCATCGACTCGCTGCTCTTTGCGCAGGGGTTTCGGGCCTACGAGACGGTGTTCAGCCTCATCACCCAGGTGGTGGGGCGCTCCGGCCGGGCGAAAGACCCGGGCTTCGCCATCATCCAGACCACCGACCCCGACAACCCCGTCCTCAACCTCGCCGCCGCGCAGGACTACGACGCCTTCTTCGAGCAGGAGATCGCCTACCGCAAGCTGGGCCTCTACCCGCCCTTCTGCGGGCTCTGCGTCGTGGGCTTCTCCGGCCCGAAGGAGATCGAGGTGGCCCGGGCCGCCGCCCGGTTCTCGGCCCTCTTAGGCCGTCAGGCCGCGCAGCAGCCGGACCTGCCCCTCCGGGTGCTTGGCCCCACCCCCGGCAACATCGAAAAGATCAACGAGAACTACCGCTACAAGCTCACCATCAAGTGCCGCGCCGACAAACGCTTCCGCGACCTTGTCCGCCAGACCCTCGGCCTCTATGAGCAGGAAAAGCTGCCCGCCAAGGCCACCGTGGTGGTGGATATGCATTCTGACGGTGATATTTGAGGAGGAATCGAAAATGGCAAAGATCATGCTCAACGACCTGCTGCATTTTGATGCCTCAGAGGTGCCGAATGTCCGGGTGAAGTTCAATATTTGTGACGGCTCCGATGACCCGCTGGAACTCTACAAGACGAATCCTGACTGGGTGAACGTGTATTGGCTGCTGGGCTACAAAGACCGCCATGATTTCAGCGTGGGGCAGACGGCTGTCTGTCTGCTCAGATTCAGGCGGGATAAGTGGTTGTTGACTACCATCAAAAAAATCACCGGTCTGCGGGACGTGACCGAAGGCGTGGGGTATGACGCCGACGAGAGGAAAGAGTACGAGCAGTACTTCGGTCGGGTGGTGGTGGAGTATCACAACGACGGCCGGAGGATGAGCCGGAAGTATGAAGCGGTCATGGACGAGCTGGAAGTCGTGCAGATCCTGAACGAACAGTATACCGGCGACGAGTTCCCCGGCTACGAGAACGTCCGGCTGAGCTATCCGCTGCTGAAAAATATCGTAGACCGCCAGCTGCCCGGCTGGGTCGATGCCCTGCGAAACCAGAAGGCCGTCTACCTCATCACCGACACCAAGACCGGAAAGATGTATGTGGGGTCGGCCACGTCCCAGACCGGGATGCTGCTGCAGCGGTGGTCGAGCTACGCCGCCGACGGCCACGGCGGGAACGTCGAGCTGCGAGAGCTGGTGAAGCAGCAGGGCTTCAACTATGTAAAAGAAAATTTTCAGTATTCCATCCTTGAGAATTACAATGCAAGAATGGATGATGAATATATCCTGAAGCGGGAATCGTGGTGGAAAGAGACCCTTTGCACCCGTACCCACGGCTACAACAAAAATTAACGATTTATCTGGAGGTATACTTCATGGCTATCCGCAACATTGTAAAAGAGGGCGACCCCATCCTGAACAAGGTCTGCCGCCCCGTGACCAACTTCGACGACCGTCTGGCCACCCTGCTGGACGATATGCGCGAGACGATGATCGCCGCCGACGGCGTGGGCCTCGCAGGCCCGCAGGTGGGGATGCTGCGCCGCGTCTTCGTGGTGTGGGACACCACCGACGCCCCGGAAGAAATCCCCGAAAACTACGAGTACAAGTTCATCGACTTCGTCAACCCCGAAATTCTCGCCGTGTCGGAGGACGAGGAGACCGCCTACGAGGGCTGCCTGTCCTTCCCGGGCCACAACGGCGCCGTGACCCGCCCCGCAGCCGTCAAGGTCCGCGCACAGGACCGGAACGGCGAGTGGTTCGAGCTGGAAGCCGAGGGCCTGCTGGCCCGCTGCATCCAGCACGAGAACGACCATCTGGACGGCATCACCATCATGGAGTCCAGCGAGTTCTTCTATGAGGACACCGAGGAGGGCCGCGCCGCTGCCGCCAAGAAGAAGGAGAACGACTGATGCGCATTCTGTTCATGGGGACGCCGGATATTGCGGCGGACTGCCTGAAAGCCCTGTATGAGGCGGGCCACGACATCTGCGGGGTCTACACCCGGCGCGACAAGCCCGTGGGCCGCAAGCAGGTGCTCACCGCACCCCCGGTGAAGGAAGTGGCGCTGGCCCACGGCACCCCCGTCTTTCAGCCCCGCACCCTGCGGGACGGCGGCGAGGACGAGAACATCCGGGCGCTGGCTCCTGAGCTCATCGTCGTGGTGGCCTACGGCTGCATCTTGCCCAGATCGGTGCTGGAAGCGCCGAAATACGGCTGCATCAACCTCCACGTCTCCCTGCTGCCGAAATACCGGGGCAGCGCCCCCGTGCAGTGGGCGGTGCTGAACGGCGACGCCGAGACGGGCGTCTCCATCATGCAGATGGACGAGGGCCTCGACACCGGCGACGTGCTGGCCTGCGAGAGGATCGCCATCGACCCCGAGGAGACCAGCGGCCAGCTGTTCGACCGGGTCACTGCCGTGGGCGCACGGGTGCTCTGCGAGACCCTGCCTGCCATCGCAGCCGGGACGCTGAAAGCAGAGCCTCAGGCCCACGAGAACGCCTCCACCGCCCCCATGCTGAGTAAGGAGATGGCCCAGTTCCATCTGACCGACAGCGCCGACCACATCCACAACTGGGTGCGGGGCATGAACCCGTGGCCCGGGGCATGGTTCGTGACGGCGGGCGGCAAGAAGGTCAAAGTCATGGAGTGCCGCGTCGCGGAAAGCCACGGCGAAGCCGCCGGCACGGTCCTCGCCACCAAGCCCCTGACCGTGGCCTGCGGTGAGGGCGCTATTCAGCTGCTGCACGTCGTGCCGGAGGGCAAGAAGCCCATGGACGGCACCTCCTTCGCCGCCGGTCTCCGCCTCAAGGCGGGGGACAGCCTGTGAGCGGCCCGAACCCCCGCGGGGCGGCGGTGGCGGCGCTGGTGCGGCAGGAGCAGGACGGTTTTTCGAACCTCATCCTCGACGCAGAACTGCGCCGCCAGAAGCTGGAAGGCCGCGATAAAGCATTTGCCAGCGCGATATTTTACACCGTGCTGGAACATCAGGGGACGCTGGACTATATCCTGAGCCGGTTTCTGCCCAAGGGCCTCGCAAAGCTCGACCCGCAGGTGCGGGAAATTCTCCGCGCCGCGCTGGCGCAGGCCCGCTATATGCAGGTGCCGGCCTCGGCGGCGGTCAATGAGGCCGTCAAGCTGACCCGTACTTTCCGGAAAGCCAGCGCCTCCGGCCTCGTGAACGCCGTGCTGCGCCGGGCCATCGGCTATGACCTCGGCTCTGCCGTCTTCGCCGACGAGGTGGAGCGGCTGATGGTGCTGGGCTCGGCGGGCCGGGACGTGGCAGCGTTCCTCCACGAACACTACCCCGACGAGGCGCTGGACATCCTGACCCACACCGCCGACGGCGGCCTGACCAGCCTCCGGGCCAACCCCCTGAAAGGGACGCCGGAAGCCCTCTGCGAAAAGCTGCTGGCCTCGGGCGCGAAGACCGCCGCCCCGGGCCTTGTGCCGGGCAGCGTCTTAGCCCGCTTCGAGGGGAGCCCGGCGGAGAGCGGGCTTTTCCGGGACGGATATTTCCATGTGGAGGGGCAGGCCAGCCAGCTTGCCGCCCTCTGTGTGGAGGCAAAGCCCGGCGATACCGTCCTCGACCTCTGCGCTGCCCCCGGCGGCAAGAGCCTGCTCCTCATCGAGGAGATGGGGGACGAAGGGCGGCTGGTGAGCTGCGACGTCAGCGAGAACCGCGTCCAGCTCATCCGCAAGGCCGTGGAGCGGATGGGGTTTGCCCATGTGGAGCCCCGGGTCTCCGACGGCACAAAGCCGGACAACCACCTGCCCATGGCGGATGCCATTTTGGTAGACGCCCCCTGCAGCGGCCTTGGCATCCTTGCCAAGAAGCCGGACATCCGGTACAAGACCCTCGAAAAAGCGCGTCACGATGAATTATTGGCCACCCAGTCGGCCATTCTGGATACAGCCGCCGCCCACCTGAAAGAGGGCGGGCGTCTGGTCTACTCCACCTGCACCATCGACCCTGCCGAGAACGAAGAGCAGGTGCGGGCCTTCGTGGGCCGACACCCGGAGTTCCGGGTGGTGACGCCGGACGTCCGCTTCCCGGCCGGGATGACCGTGGGGGACTGGGGTGCGCTTTCCGTCCCCACCCGCACCGGCATGGACGGCTTTTTCCTCTGCGCGATGCAGAAACGTGATTCCTGACAAAAGGAGATTTTCATGGAGACTAAACGCTGTATATCCTCCCTGACGCTGGAACAGCTGACGGCGGAGCTGAAAGCGATGGGCCAGCCCGGCTTCCGGGCCAAGCAGATTTTCCACTGGGTCCACCAGAAGCTCGTGACCGACTTTTCGGCCATGACCGACCAGCCCAAAGCCCTGCTGGCAAAGCTCGAGGAGGCATTTTACATCGCCGCGCCCATCATCGAGCGGCGGCAGGAGGCCAAGGACGGCACCGTGAAGTACCTGCTGCGGATGGCCGACGGCAACTGCATCGAGACCGTCGTCATGCGCTACCACTACGGCAACACGGTCTGCGTGTCCACTCAGGTGGGCTGCCGGATGGGCTGCCGCTTCTGTGCCTCGACCCAGGCGGGCCGGGTGCGCAACCTCGAGGCGGGGGAGATATGCTCCGAAATTTACACCGCCCAGAAGGACATCGGGGAGCGCATCTCCCACATCGTGCTGATGGGCATTGGGGAGCCGCTGGATAATTTCGACGAAGTCATGCGCTTTCTCGAGAACATCTCGTCCCCCGAGGGGGTGAACATCGGGATGCGGAACATCAGCCTCTCCACCTGCGGCCTCGTGCCGAAAATTGACCAGCTGGCCGAGAAGAAGCTCCAGCTCACCCTCTCCGTCTCCCTCCACGCCCCCAACAACGACATCCGCAGCGGCATGATGCCCGTGAACGACGCCTACCCCGTGGAGGTGCTGATGCAGGCCGTGCGCCGGTATCAGGAGACGACGGGCCGGAGAGTGAGCTTCGAGTACTCCATGGTGCGGGGGGTCAACGACTCCGATGCCTGCGCCAGACAGCTGGCCGACCTCATCCGGGGGATGGGCGCTCACGTCAACCTCATCCCCATCAACCCGGTGGACGGCAGCCCGTATTCGGCTACCGACGCCGCCAATGTCCGGCGCTTCCAGCAGAAGCTGGAAAGCCTCGGCGTCAACGCCACCGTCCGCCGCCGTCTGGGCAGCGAGATCAGCGCCGCCTGCGGTCAGCTCCGCCGCGACGAGATGAACGGCAAAGTTTGAGAAGGAGAATCCTATGAAACTTGCAGGAAAAACAGACGTCGGCAGCGTCCGCCCCGAGAATCAGGATGACTACCGGGCAGGCGAGCTGAACAGCGACGCGGCCTGGGGCCTCGTGTGCGACGGCATGGGCGGTGCGCGGGGAGGCCGTGAGGCTTCCGTGAGCGCCTGCGACGTCATCGAGCACAGCTTCCACGAGCAGTACGCCCAGTGCCTGCCCGGCGACGAGGAAACCTTTTTGAAGCGGGCGCTCATCAACGCCAACCGCTTCGTCTTCCAGAAAGCCTCCCGGGAGGAGGAGCTGGCGGGCATGGGCACCACGGCGGTCTGCGCCCTCGTGCGGGGCGGCAGCGCCTTTATCTGCCACGCAGGCGACTCCCGGGCCTACCTCGTCCGGGGCGGCAGGCTCACCCAGCTCACCCACGACCACTCCTACGTGCAGGAGCTGGTGGACTGCGGCACCATCACCGCCGAGGAAGCCGAGCATCACCCCCAGAAGAACATCATCACCCGGGCGCTGGGCGTGGACTACCGCCTCGACCCCGAGTTCACCAGCGTGCCGGTGCAGAGGGGCGATATGATCCTGCTCTGCACCGACGGCCTCACCAACGTCCTGCCCAAGGAAAAGATCGAGGAAATCTTCACCAAGGGCGGGTTCTACGACATCCCCGACCGGCTGGTGGACGCCGCCAACGCGGGCGGCGGCCCCGACAACATCACCGCGCTGCTGCTGGGCGTGGAGCCGCTGGAGGTGAAGCATGGATAATCTCATCGGCAAGACGCTGGACGGGCTCTACACCATTCAGGAGCTCATCGGCGCAGGCGGCATGGCCAACGTCTACAAGGCCGTGGTCTCTGCCCCCGGCGGGCCTGTGCCGGAAGGCACGGTGGTGGCCGTCAAGGTGCTGCGTCAGGAGCTGATGCATGACGCCGACCTCGTCCGCCGCTTCAAGAACGAGTCCAAGGCCATCTCCCTGCTCAACCACCCCAACATCGTCAAGGTCTACGACGTCTCTGTCAGCGAAAACCTACAGTATATCGTGATGGAGTGCGTGGAGGGGATGACCCTCCGGGAGTACCTCAACGAGCGGGGCGGCAAGATCACCAGCCGGGAGACCGTCCACTTCATCGCCCAGATCCTCCGCGCCCTCGACCACGCCCACCGCAACGGCGTCGTCCACCGGGACATCAAGCCCCAGAACATCATGCTGCTGGACAACGGCCAGCTGCGGATGATGGACTTTGGCATCGCCCGCATCTCCCGGGCCGAAAACCAGATCCAGAACGGCAAAAAGGCCATGGGCAGCGTCCACTACATCAGCCCCGAACAGGCGAAGGGGGAGGAGACCGACCCCAAGAGCGACATCTACTCCGTGGGCGTCATGATGTACGAGATGCTCTCGGGCAGGCTGCCCTTCGACGCCGACGACATGGTGGAGGTGGCCCGCAAGCAGATACGGGACACCCCGAAGCCGCTGGCCGAGCTTGCCCCGGACGTGCCGCTGGGCCTCGTGCAAATCACGGAACGCGCCATGGCGAAGCTGCCGGTCAACCGGTATTCCAGCGCCGCAGAGATGCTGGAAGCGCTGGACGCCTACGTGCAGGACCCCTCCGTCACGTTCCAGTATCAATATGTAAAGGAAGAACCTGAAAAGGTGGTGAATGACCCCATGCCGCAGAAACGCAGCATCCGCAGACCCCCGGAGAAACCGGCGGCGAATCCCGCCCGCCCCAAGGCTAAGGCGAAAAAGAAGAAGCGCAGCGGCTTTATGCCGGTGCTGCTGGGCATCACGACGGCCTTTGCGCTGGCCTGTGCGGCCCTGTGCTGGACCATCCTGAACGATTCCAGCAATATCATGACCGACCGCGCCGACATCGTGCTGGGCGATTTCAGCGGCATGACCCAGGACGAGGTGAACGCCTCTGAGCAGGTGGCCTCCGGTCAGGTGGTCGTCAACTGGGAAGAGGAGTACAACAACGACTACGCCGCAGGCCATGTCTACAAGCAGTCGCCGGTGGCGGGCCGCACCGTCCGCGAGGGCCAGAGCGTGACCCTCACCGTCAGCCTCGGCATCCACTACGTCACCGTCCCCGACCTGACCAACTACGTGCAGGCCGACGGCGAACAGCAGCTGAAGGACCTGGGCGTGTCGGTGCTGGTCACTCAGGCCGTGGATGAGTCGGTGGCCGCAGGCTCCATCATCCGCACCGACCCCGCCGCAGGCAGTCAGGTGGCCGCAGGCACCACGGTGGTGATCTACGTCAGCCGCCCGCAGGTGGCCACCACCACCAAAGTCCCCAGCCTCATCGGCATGAACGTGAACGACGCCCGCACCCTGCTGGTGCAGCGGAAACTGGGTCTGGGCAGCCAGACCGAGCAGTACAGCGACCAGCCCGTGGGCAGCATCATCAGCCAGAACCCCGGCGAGGGCGCATCGGCCAAGCTGAACACCCGGGTCAGCGTCGTGGTCAGCGCAGGCCCTGAGCCTGCACCGGAACCCGAAGCACCCAGCGAGAGCACCGCCAGCAGCGACGGCTCCGGCGGCTGGTTGGGCGGCCTCTTCGGGGGCAGCAGCTCTTCCAGCGAGAGCACCGGCGCCAGCTCGTCTTCTTCCACCGGCGGCGGTCTCAGCGACTGGTGGACGTCCTGGCTGGGCTAAAGGAGTAGGTATGACAGGTTATATCACAAAAGGCATCGGCGGATTTTATTACGTTAAGACGTCGGAAGGTGTCGTGGAGTGCAAGCCCCGGGGCATCTTCCGCAAGCAGAAGATCACCCCCGTAGCGGGCGACGTGGTGACGCTGGAGACCGAGAACGGCGGGGCGGTCATCGCGTCCATCGCGCCCCGGCGGAACGTCTTCGTCCGCCCGCCCATGGCGAACCTCGACGTGCTGTTCCTCGTGGCAAGCACCACCCAGCCCACCCCCAGCACCCTCGTGCTGGATAAGCTCTCGGCCATCGCGGTGGACAAGGGCGTCCAGCCCGTCATCGTCTGCACCAAAGGCGACCTCGCCGAGGCAGAGTTTCTGCGCAGCGCCTACGAAAAGTCCACCCTGCCCTTCATCCGCATCGACTACGCCACCGGCGAGGGTCTGGACGACATCAGGCACTGGATCAATGGCCGTCTCTGCGCCTTCTGCGGCAACTCCGGCGTGGGCAAATCCACCCTGCTGAACGCCCTCCTGCCCGACGTGGAGCGTCAGACCGCCGCCATCAGCCAGAAGCTGGGCCGTGGCCGTCACACCACCCGCGAGGTGACCATCTTTGAAGCCTTCGGGGGCCGCATCGCCGACACCCCGGGCTTCGCCAGCCTCGAGGCCAGCCGGGCGGGCTTTATCCCGAAAGAGGCTCTGGAACACGCCTTCCCGGAGTTCGGGCCTTACCTCGGCGCGTGCCGGTTCACCGGCTGCTCCCACCGCTCCGAGAAGGGCTGCGCCGTCCGCGCCGCCCTCGCGGAAGGCAAGCTCTCCCAGACCCGCTACGACAGCTACTGCGCCATGTACGATGAGGTCAAGGATGTGAAGGAGTGGCAGTACCCTCTCAGCCGCTGACGGAGAGGGCAGCTCTGTAAACTTTCTGCACAGCGCTTGACTTTTGCGGGGAAGAGCATATACTAAAGATGGGATTGTGAGAAGATTCCATTGGTTTCACTAAAAAAGAAAAGCCCCCAAGGAGTTGCCGCTCCCAGGGGGCTTTCCATTTAGTCGGGCTTACGGTCCTTGTCGAGTCTGTCAAGCCACTTGCAGATATAATGTGAAATTATATTTGCCACGGCAGACTCCAAGATTGTGAGAATATGGATCATTGGTTTCACCTCCCTTCCCAAGTAAGATGGGCGGGATGAACCGCAGAACCAGTATATCATAAACTTCGGCAAAAAGATACAGAAAAAGACGCTGTGTTATCATACTTCCCAGAAAGAAGGAATCCCATGTCCCGCTGTGTTATCATTTCCGCCTGCCCGGTCAGCGCCTCGCTGGCGTCGGCCCTGCGGCCCGGCGACACCATCATTGCCTGCGACGCGGGCTACCGCAACTGTGCGCCGCTCCACTGCCGCCCCGACATCATCGTGGGCGACTTCGACACCGCGCCCTGCCCGGCGCAGGAGGGCGACGACACCATCATCCTGCCCCACGTCAAGGACGACACCGACACCGAGTACGCGGCAAAGCTGGCCTCCGAGAAGGGCTTCGACGAGGCGCTGCTGCTGGGTGTACTGGGCGGCAGACGCCTCGAGCATACGCTGGCCAACCTCTGCACCGGCCTCGGCCTCGAACAGCGGGGCGTCCGGGCCACGCTTCTGGACGAGCGCAGCCGCATCACCTTCGTGATGCCCGGCGAGACCCGCCGCTACCCTAGGAATGAGTATTTCTACCTCTCGGTCTTCCCGATGGAGGGCAGGGCAGAGGGGGTCTCGGAGCGGGGCTCCTTCTATGAGCTGACCGACGCCGTCCTCACCGCAGGCTACCCCCTCGGCGTCAGCAACGAGTATGCCGAGGGCTCCGACTGCATCACCATCTCCACCCAGAAGGGCGCGCTGGTGGTGGTGGAGACGGTGCCGGACGGGCCGATCCTGAGCTGAACCGGAACATTCCGGGCGCAGACCGCCTATAATGGCGTATCAAGCGACGAAAGGTGGTCGGCTCTATGCAGGTGGTCGTTCTCAAAAGCCCCAGGTGCCTCAGAGGCTTGCTCCGGAGGCTGTTCGGCATCCGGAAAGAAACGCAGGACTGAAAGAAATGGAAAGCCGCCGTGCGGCGGTTTCTGTAAACTTTCTGTGCAGCGCTTGACTTTTGCGGGGAATGGCATATACTAAAGATGGAATTGCGAGTATGTTCCACTGAATTCACCAAACGAAAAGCCCCCAAGGAGTTGCGACCTCCCCGGGGGCTTTCCATTTAGTCGGGCTTGCGGTCCTTGTCGAATCTGTCAAGCCACTTGCAGATGTAATGCGACATTACATTTGCTGCGACAGACTCCAAAATTGCGAGTAAATGCACCATAGAATCCACCTCCCTTCCCATAAAATGGGCGGGATGAACCGCAAAACCATTATAACATACAATTCGCCAAAAAGATACAATAAATGCCAAGCCCCCAAGGAGTTGCGACCTCCCCGGGGGCTTTTTTCTGCGTGAATCGCCCCAAAACCTGCGCGAATGGCCGTTGCGGCGGCGGCGGGAGACGGGTTATAATGGAAGTGTCAAAAACACCACAGTGAACGGAGGATACGACCATGAAATTGAAAAAGCTCCTTGCCCTCGCCCTCGCGGGCGTGCTGCTGACGGCGTCCCTGACAGCCTGCACCCCGCTGGACGCAGCCGAGCTCGTGTATGATTCGATTTTCGGCGGCGGTTCGAGCAGCACCGGCAGCACCGGCTCGGCGGCAGAGGACGCCGAAAACAGCGCAGTCGCGGAGGGCGTCGCCGACCACTTCAAGGGAAACTCCCAAAACGTCGAAGTCTCTTACAGCGTCCCCGAACTGACCAGCACCATCCGGCCCGCGTTCACCCCGGAATGGTTCAAGAAGGACACGGAGGGGAACATCAGCGGGCTGAACAAGGACTCCTACATAAATCCCAGTCAGACGCTGGGCCAATTCCTGCTAAACAGCCTGAAGGACTACGAGGAGCAGAGCAATTACGTGGGCTTTTTCGCCTTCGACTCCACCGGGATGAGCGCCAGTGAGCAGGCAGAGCGGTTCAAAAACATTAACAGTGTGCCGAAGGTCGGAGTCCTGCTTCCGTTTGGGTCGCCCGCGCCCACCAAGCTGTGTGTCGGCGTCTGCCATAAGACCGTCGAGGGCCTGGAATACTGCCTCGTGGTCGTTGTCCGGGCCTGATGGTGCGCTTGTAAACTTTCTGTGCAGCGCTTGACTTTTGCGGGGAATGGCATATAATAAAAGTAGCAAAAGAAAAAGCAAATACGCCATCGGCGCACCCAAAGGAAAGACCCCCTCCCGGAGCTGCAATCTCCGAAAGGGGGTCCTTTTTAGTGCTTACGGCCCTTCAGCCATCCGTCAAGCCACTTGCAGATGTAGTAGGACGCTACATTTGCTGCGACGGACAGAACAAAAGAAAAAATATACGCCATTAGGCAACACCCCCCTTCTCCCATCCTTGGTAGATTGGGCGGGACGAGCCGCAGGACTATTATATCATATAATTCGCCAAAAAGATACAGGAAACGAGGCGGAATGCCAAAGCCTCTCCCTTTGGGAGAGGTGGCACGCCGCAGGCGTGACGGAGAGGTTGGACAGAGGGCGCGCTTGTAAACTTTCTGTGCAACGCTTGACTTTTGCGGGGAATGGCATATAATAAAAGCATAAGAGATAAGAGTACTCATGGTGCTCGCCAAAGCAAAAGAAAACCCCCTCACGGAGTTGCCGCTCCGAAAGGGGGTTTCCTTATTTAGTGCTTACGGCCCGTAGACAATCCGTCAAGCCACTTGCAAACATAATGTGAAATTATGTTTACTGCGACGGACTGGATAAGAGATAAAAATGGACTCATGGTGCTCACCCCCTTCCCAATAAAATGGGCGGGCAAGGCCGCAAAACAAGTATACCATAAACTTCGGCAAAAAGATACAATAAATGCCAAGCCCCCAAGGAGCGGCAACCCCCCGGGGGCTTTTTTCTGCGTGAATCGCCCCAAAACCGGCGCGAATGGCACTTGCATAGGGGGGGGGGGGTGCTATAATGGAAGTATCAAAAACACCCAAGAAAAAGGAGGATACGACCATGAAACGGAAAAAATTCCTTGCCCTCGCCCTCGCGGGCGTGATGACCGCAGTGACCCTTACCGCCTGCACCCCGCTGGACGCAGCCGAGCTTTTGTATGACTGGCTTTTCGGCGGCGGGAGCAGCAATGCTTCCCACGGCAGCGAAAAGAGCCTTGTGAAGGAGTCCGTGGAGCTTGAAGATAAGCTCAAGGCGTATTTGCGTCTTTCTGAAACCACAGCAAGCGACAGAGCCAAGGAGACGCTTGAGGCAGTGGCAAAAGGATTTGACGCGGAATGGCTCGACAACAACAAGTTGAACGACAAGGCTAAAGACGCACTTATCCCTATCACGCAGGACAAAGTGCAGGTTAAACAGGCGTTATGGGTGGACGTGATGGAGCTGACCTCCCCCGACGGAACAGCGGATATTACTCTGGATAACAGGCCGATTTACTCGGATAGATATGTGGACCCAGGGCCTGGTTCTGGTGATCCTTACCATTGGGTTTATCTGGTGGATCCTTCTAATTTAAGAAGAGAATTGGACTACTACAAGAAAAATGACGCTGAACTATACGCCGGTACGTTCCAGAAAGACGGAAAAAATTACGCCGCGATGGTCACGATAATGAACGGTTGGTGGTAATGTGTAGGGAGTGATGCCAAGCCCTGCCTTACACACCCTTTTCTTGAAATAACCCTTCCGCCCCCTCAGAGGCCCCTCTGAGGGGGCCTTTTTGCGCCTGTGGGCTGGCGCAGGGCATAGCCCGGCTTTGCCCCGCATACACTCTCATCAGAGCAAGGACAGGAAAGGAGCATCACCATGGAGCTGAAAGTGTTCCGGGACGTTCTGCCTGCGGCGGGTGCGGACTGCACCGCCAAGGCGGAGCTGCCCCTTGAGACCGAACTACTGATCTCGGACTATCTGCCGCCGGTGCAGCGCATCGTCAAGTGCTTCGCGCATCCGGTGGTGCTGCAAAAGCAGCTGGCCCCCGGGCGGCTGACGCTGGAAGGATATTTGCGCTGTACCGTGTATTATCAGGGCGAAGAGGGGGCGGGGCTGTGCCAGACTGAGCAGAAGCTGCCCTTCACCAAGGCCCTCGAGCTGCCCTCTTTCGCGGCCACGGCGTGGACAGCCTGCGTCGAGGGCCAGACCGAATACCTCAACTGCCGGGCCGTCAACCCCCGCCGCATCGAGGTGCGGGGGGCCTACGGGCTGGTGGTGAGCGTCCACGCCCAGCTGTCCACCGAGGTCATCACGGCCCTCAGCGAGGGCGGCATCGAGCAGAAGCCGGTCACGCTGGCAGGGGTGCGGCGGGCCGCCACCCTCGAAAAGCTCGTGACCATCGAGGGGGCGCTGACCTTCCCGAAGCCCCCCGCCGCCATCCTCGACATCACCGGCACCGCCGAGGTGCGGGAGCTGAAGCGGATGCAGGGCAAGGCCGTGGCGAAGGGGGTCTTGCACGTCCTCTGCGGATGGCGGGCCGAAGGGGACGCCGCCCTCCGCAGCCAGACCGCCGACCTGCCCTTCAACCAGATCCTGGATGCAGACGGCCTCAGCGAGGACTGCCGCTGCCTCTGCGTGCTGGAGCCGGTGGGCTTTGCGGCGGCGGAAGGGGAGACCACCGAGGACGGCGCGGCTTCCACCACCCTCACGGCCACGGCGATGCTGCGGCTGAGCGGCTGGCGTCCCTACCAGCTCCAATGCGTGGCCGATGCCTTCTCCACCCGCTTCGAGACGACCCTCACGCCCCAGACTCTCGCCACAGAGTCGCTGCACTGCGCGCTGGACGAGACGACGGTGCTGCGGGGCTCCGGCCCTCTGCCCGACGCCGGAGCGCATATTTTAGCCTGCTTCGCGTCCTTCGGGCCGGTGAGCCTGACGCGGCAGGAGGGGAGAGCCGTCCTGACGGCCCGGGCCGTGGTGTCGGCCTTTGCGGAAAACACCCTCGGGGAGATGGAGTGCTACGAAAAGGCGCTGGACTACGCCCTGCCCCTCCCCGCCGACCTCCCGCCCGACACCGACGCCTACCCCGAGTGCTGGCTGAGCGTTCAGGACCTGCAATGCGCCAGCGCGGGCGGCGCGCTGGATGTGTCCCTCACCGTCCGGGCCGAGGGCGCGGTGCTGGCGCGGCAGACGGCCTCTCTCGTGGGGGCGGTGGAGCTGGGCGACCCCCTCGCCCCCGCCGACCCGGAGGTGTCGCTCCGCATCTGCTACGCCCAGCCGGGGGAGGAGCTGTTCGCTATCGCCCGGCGCTACCACGTCTCGCCCGGCCAGATGCTGGCCGCCAACGACCTCCCCGACGGCACCGCCCGCCTCGACGAGGCGCGGAGACTGCTTGTGCCGGGGGGGTGAGCGAAGCTGTAAACTTTCTGCACAGCGCTTGACTTTTGCGGGGAATGGGGTATCCTAAAGTCAGGAATGTCAAGGGTCAAGATTGTCACCCCAAAAAGGAAAAACCCCCTCGGAGTCGCTACCTCCAAGGGGGCTTTTCATTTAGTTGGGCTTACGGTCATCGTCGTACCGGTCAAGCCACTTGCAACGGCGACGACCGCCGCCAGCGGCGGAAGCAGGGAGGAGCTGTTGGGGCCGCGGCCAGCAAGGATGCGAGCGGCAGCGAAGCAGACGCTGGGAGCCGCAACCCGGGCTCCTTCTTGTCATATCCGTATTGCATCCGCTTTCATCCAGAAACACAAGGTCACTTGCCTTGAATCCAGATATAAGGCCGTTCCAGTCTTTTCTCTTCTGCGCCACATCGGGAACGCTCCTGTTCACTGGCATGAAGAGACTTTTTCTTCCAAGCTTCTATTCCCTAGGCCGAACGTATTAGTTACGCAGTGCTTTTTCACGCACTTCCGGTGTAACTGCTTTCAGAAGATTATAGAGGTCAATAATATCGGCGATTGCCTGCCGGTCCTGCACCGTCCATGTGTAATCAAACTTGCTATAATCCGTTCCCTCGAAACGCATGATAACGGTATCGGCACTCAAAAGGTTTCGCAACCATTCGACTTCACTGTCTTCCATTTCAAAGGTGGCCCATGCAAACCATTTACCAAGCTCTTTGTCGTATCCATAATCGGAGTTATCATAATCGCAAATGTAAGTGTACTTATAATCTCCACCGCGCAGAATGATGTCATCGATATCCAGCTCGGAAGAGCCCATGTAAGTAAAATCTTCCCAGAAAACAATAGTGTTCCCCTTGTCCCAGATATAAAGGTTGGGGCCAATGCCACACGTCTTGCGCTTATCGATGCTGTCATCATGCGGGGTTGTAATCGCCCAGCAGTCTTCTACTGCATCGTAGTTGACATTGCACTTTGCAAGTGCATCCTGAATACCAAGAATCTGCTGTGCTTCTGCCAGCACACCAAAATTGGTGACAGCAGCTTTTCCTGCATCATCCAACTGGTTATAGGCATCCAAAGCGGCCACGATTGCCGCGCGTCTGCTGCGCGTGACAGTACCGATCTGGCTGATCAGCGCTTCTGCCTGCTCCGGGGTCACAGCACTATTCTGCTGCGCGAGCACCGCAAAGGGAACGTCCCCGGCGGGGCTGGCGGCCAGCGCAGGCAACGCTGTACCCGAAATCAGCGCAGCCACAATTGCGCTTGCCACAAGAACGTTGCATTTTTCTGTAATTTTCATTCGATGTTCCTCTTTCCTCTGGATTTCAGCTTATAGCTGTTGTAACATAAAATTATAGATACAACAAAAAGCAACTCCACAATTTCCTGCATCTGTTTGTCGAACTCGCCCATCCCGGCGGGCTCTTTTTTTGTACCCATAAGCTCTTCAACGGTAATGCCAAAGTAGTCCGCAATTTTTTTGCGGCTGGACATTCTGGGTAAAGCGCCGTTTTTCCAGCTTGTCGGCATAGAGTTTGAAAAAACAAGTTCTTCTGCAACAGCAGCAGGTTTTTCCCCTCATACCGTCCTGTTGATCAGGTGTCAATGGGCGGGCAAGGCCGCAAAACAAGTATACCATAAACTTCGGCAAAAAGATAGAGGAAGCGATGCGGAATGCCAAAGCCTCTCCCTTTGGGAGAGGTGGCACGCCGCAGGCGTGACGGAGAGGGCAAGCCCGTCTCCCAAGAGCTGCCGCGTAGCGATAAGCAGGCTCTTTGTCGGAGCGATACTATCGCGCAGTGCAGAGCTGTTTGGCAGCATCCTTGCCCTCTCAGGCGCCCCGCGCCAGCTCCCCCAAAGGGGGAGCCCTTGGCAGGCCGGTCAACTTCCTACTGGACGCCTGAGGCCCGATATGGCGCAAAAGGGCGGGCCTTGCTACAGAGGGCAGCATCTTCTGGACAAGCGCACCTTGTCAAGCTGCCGTGAATCTTGGCAGCGGAGCACTACTGTTCCCGAGACATCGTGCTTTGCTCGTCCCGCGTGGGCCTGACCGACACGCCAGTGGCTCCCCCTTTGGGGGAGCTGTCACCGAAGGTGACTGAGAGGGCAAGGAAGCCTGCCCTCTGTGCTGGTGCCGGGGGTGTAGAAGTACGACTTATTACGAAAATATGAATAAAAACTCGAAAAAGCCCTACCGTTCCCGGTTCCGGTCTGCTATAATTTTCTATGCTTGTTACAAAAACCTGAAGTGAAGTAAAGGAGCCAGGAATATGATAAAAAGCGCTGAACTGGAAAATTCGGCATACGAGTTTGAGGCGAAAATGCCGCTGCGCCATGCTGTCCCGCTGGGATTGCAGCACGTGTTCGCCATGTTCGTGGGCAACCTCACCCCGCTGCTCATCATCACCAGCGCCTGCGGCCTCGCGGGCGGTGAGTTCGCAGACCTGCAGGTGAGCCTGCTGCAGAACGCCATGTTCGTGGCGGGCATCGTCACGCTGGTGCAGCTGTACGGCCTCGGCCCTGTGGGCGGCAAAGTGCCGATCATCATGGGTACCAGCTCGGGCTTCCTGGGCGTGTTCAACAGCGTGGCTGCCAGCATGGGCGGCGGCGTCACGACCTACGGCGCCATGATGGGCGCATCCATTCTGGGCGGCCTGTTCGAGAGCGTGCTGGGCGTCTTTCTGAAGCCCCTGCGCAAGCTGTTCCCGCCGGTGGTCACCGGCACGGTCGTGCTGTCCATCGGCCTGTCCCTCATCTCCGTGGGCGTCAACTCCTTCGGCGGCGGCAACGCAGCCAAGGACTTCGGCTCGGTGGAGAACCTGCTGCTGGCCGTCTTCGTGCTGGTGGTCATCCTCCTCTTCAAGCACTGGACCAAGGGCTTCCTCAGCTCTTCCTCCATCCTCGTGGGCATCATCGCGGGCTATCTGGCAGCCATCGTCATGGGCTTCGTCCTGCCCACCACCGGCGTCACCGCCGACGGCGTGGAGTTCACCAAAGCATGGGTGCTGAACTGGAACAAGGTCGCTGAGGCCAGCTGGTTCGCCATCCCGAAGCTGGTGCCGGTCAAGATCGTCTTCGACCTCCGCGCCATCCTGCCCGTCATGATCATGTTCATCGTCACCGCCGTGGAGACGGTGGGCGACATCTCCGGCGTCATGGAGGGCGGCATGAGCCGCGAGGCCACCGATAAGGAGCTGAGCGGCGGCATCATCTGCGACGGCCTCGGCTCTACCGTCGCTGCCTGCTTCGGCGTCCTGCCCAACACCTCCTTCAGCCAGAACGTGGGCCTCGTGGCCATGACCAAGGTGGTCAACCGGGGCGCACTGGCCACCGGCGCCATCTTCCTGATGCTCTGCGGCCTCATCCCCAAGCTGGGCGCACTCATCTCCATCATGCCGCAGGCCGTTCTGGGCGGCGCTGCCGTCATGATGTTCTCCTCCATCGTGGTGTCGGGCATCCAGCTCATCACCAAGGAGAAGATGACTCCCCGCACCCTGACCATCGTCTCTGTGGCGCTGGGCGTGGGCTACGGCATGGGCGCAAACGCCAAGATCCTTGCCAACACCCCCCAGTTCGTCCAGCTCATCTGCGGTGAGAGCGGCATCGTGCCTGCTGCCTTCGTGGCCATCCTGCTCAACTGCCTGCTGCCCCGCGATGAGAAGTAAGCGTTGAGCCACTGCGGCCTCCCTGTCTTTGCAGGGAGGTCTTTTTGTGCTATAATTTCCCCAGTCTTATCAGAGGGAAGGAGGACTCTATGGAACCGCAAACTGCCGCCCGCTATCGTCTTCTGGACGAGCTGCGGGGACTCGACCTCATCAGCATGATGCTCTACCACGGGATGTGGGACGTGGTGTTCCTCTTCGGCGTGGCCCAGAAGTGGTACACCGGACGCCCGGGCTTTGTGTGGCAGCAGAGCATCTGCTGGGTCTTCATCCTGCTTTCGGGCTTCTGCCTGCCGCTGGGGCATCATCCGTTCCGGCGGGGAGCCGTCGTCTTCGGGGCAGGGGCGCTGGTCACAGCCGTCACCCTGCTCTTCCTGCCCGAGGAGGTGGTGTGGTTCGGGGTGCTGACTCTGCTGGGCTCGTCCATGCTCCTCACCGCCGCGCTGGACCCGCTGCTCCGCCGCGTCCCGCCCGCCGTGGGCGTGGCCCTCAGCGCCCTGCTGTTCTGGGGGACCTACCCCACGATGAACGGCTTCTGGAACCTGCCGGGCGGGCGTCTGGCCCTGCCGCAGGCCCTCTACGCCAGCTACCCCACGGCCTATCTGGGCTTCATGCCGAAGAGCTTTTTCTCCACCGACTATTTCCCGCTGCTGCCCTGGCTGTTTCTGTTCTGGGCGGGGTACTTCCTCCACCACCTCGTGGGCCGCGGACGCCTCGCGCCGCTGCGCCGGTCGGTCTGCCCGCCGCTGGGCTGGATGGGCCGTCACTCGCTGGTGCTCTATCTGCTCCATCAGCCGGTCATCCTGGGGGTGCTGACGGTGGCGTTCCGGCTGGTGAGAGGGGGGTAAAGCTTCTGGAAAAGTTAGCCTCTGCGACCGCTTGACAAAGGGGCGGCGCTGTGGTATCCTATGGACGGTTAGAGAAATCTAACTAAAGAGATGCGTCTGAGCCTGCTTCCGACGCATTTTTATGGAGCAAAAAGTTAGAAGCGGCTAACCCAATAAATCAAAAGTGAGGCTGAACATTATGAGCAAAGTAGCAATCGTATTCTGGAGCGCGACCGGCAACACCGAGACCATGGCAAACTGCATCGCGGAGGGTGCAGGCGTTGCCGCCGCCATCGTCCCCTGCGCCGAGATGGACGCAGCAAAGCTGGGTGAGTATGACGTGGTAGCCTTCGGCTGCCCGGCCATGGGCGCTGAGCAGCTGGAGGAGAGCGAGTTCGAGCCGATGTTCGCGGGCCTCGAAGGCTCTCTGAACGGCAAGAAGGTGGCTCTGTTCGGCTCCTACGGCTGGGGCGACGGCCAGTGGATGCGCGACTGGTGCGAGCGCGCCAAAGAGGACGGCGCACAGCTGTTCAGCGACGAGGGCCTCATCTGCAACGAGACCCCCGACGACGACGTTCAGGCTGCCTGCCGCAAGCTGGGCGCTGATCTGGCCAACTGGTAAAAAATAACACCGGCCCATCCTGCATCATCCCGCGTCTTTGGGGCAACCTAGGGACAAAGAGGTGATGAATGAATGGAAAACACAGGTGTCCGCTGTGATGTCTGCGAGTGCCGCCACAACGTGGGGAGCTGCAAGTGTGACCTGCCCGAGATCACGGTGACGGAGCGCTGCACCTGCTCTTCTCAGCAGGTGGACATCCCGCACTACTGCCAGAGCTACGAGAAGAAGTAAGCTTTGCGCAACAAAAAGACCTCTGCCCGACAGCCTTGCCGGGCAGGGGTCTTTTGCTGTCTGTTTTTTAATGAAGGCTGACGCCGAAGGTGGGCAGGCTGCGCAGCAGGGTGCCGACGTTGTGCATCTCGTAGATGCCGAAGCCCAGAGCGCTGGCGGCTACGAGGTTGTCGGCCCGGTCGTCGATGAAGATGCACTCATCGGCCCGGAGACGGTACTTGTCCAGCAGGGCCTGATAGATGCGGGGGTCGGGCTTGTTGACCTTCACTTCGCAGGAGGCCACGCCGCCGTCGAAAAGACCCTCGAAGTCCCGGTGCATCAGCAGGTCCAGCACGTCCTCGGGGATGTTGCTCAGGTAGTAGACGCAGTAGCCGCGCTGCTTGAGCTGCTCCACCAGCGTCTGCATCCGGCGGCGGGGGTGGAGCATACTCATCCAGTCGTCCAGCACGCCCTCCACCTCGAAGCCCCGGCCCACAGCCCTGGCCCGCTGGAGCATCCGCTCGTTGGCCTCCCGGCGGGTGATGCGGCCTGCGTCCAGCAGCCGCCATTCTCTGCTGCCGAAGGTCAGGTCGTAGACCTCCTCTTCCAGCCCCCGGTTCCCGAACAGGTCGATGAGGTACTTGTGGGGGTCGAAATCCACCATGACGCCGCCGAAGTCGAACACGATATTTTTATACATCGATGATACCTCTTAAAAATAGTTGGAGTCTCACTGCGCCCAGTATAGCACATCCGGGGCAGTATTTTCCAGTCCTTTTGCATCGTCCGGCCCGCCCCGGCATAGGATGGGACTGTAAGGGGGCGGGGGAGATGACCTTTCGGGAGCTGTGCAGCAAGGAAGTCGTCCAGCTGAAGGACGGGGCCTGCCTTGGCCGGGTGGACGATCTGGAGCTGGACGCCGACACGGCCCGCATCGGGAGTTTGCTTCTGCTGGGGCGGCCCCGGCTCTTCGGGCTGCTGGGCCGGGACGAGACCCTCACCATCCCCTGGGCCGACATCGAGCGCATCGGTCTGGACGCCATCCTCGTGCGGACGGACATCCCCGCCCCGCCGCCCTCCCACGGGGGACTGCTGGATAAATTGCATCAGTGGCTGAACGGATGAAAGATTTTCACCCGTTTTTTGTCCGTCAGGGCTGGATTTTGGAGGCGGGATGATTATAATAGAGGACTGGGGCGGAGTCTGCCGCCTCAAATAATACGAAAAACGCAGAAGTGAAAGGAACTTCTTTATGACACACCATCCGAGTGCTGCGTCCCTCCGGCTGCACGGGGCGCGGCTGCTGTTTCCGCCTGCGGCCACCCTTCTGTTTCTGGTGCTCACCGAGTACATCGCCCGCGGCACCCTGAGCGGAGATACCTTTGTGCAGTACATCGTTCCCCACCCAGAAGCCTACCTGCTGGCGTGGGGGCTGCTCTTCCTCGTCTGGATGGCGGTGGACTGGCTCACCCGCTTCGCCCCGCTGGCCACCCTCCTGTCGGCCCTGCTGGGCTGTCTGCCCGCCACGGTGGACTTTTACATCCTGCAGCTCCGGGGTGAGCCCTTCCTCCCGTGGGACTTGATGCAGGTGTCCGAGGCGGCCGGCGTGGCCTCCGCGGCGGGCATCCACGTCCAGAAGAGCATGGTCGTCTCCGGCGTCGTGGTGCTGGCTCTGACCGTCGGCTCCTTCTTCCTCTACCGGGGGCGTCAAAAGCTGCCGTGGGTGCAGCGTCTGGCGGGCTTCGCGGCCAGCACAGCGGCCACCTGCGCCCTCATCTTCGGGGTGTTTTTGCAGCCTGCCGTCACCCAGTCGCTGGGCATCCTGCCCGACGCATGGATGCAGGACCGCTACTACCGCTACTACGGCGTCATCACCAGCTTCCTCACCAACCTGACGAATCTGGAGATCGACAAGCCCGAGGCTTACTCGGAGGAGGCCATCAACGCCATCCTCGACAACGTGGAGGCAGGGGAGAAGTACACCACCGGCCCGGTCTGGCCCGGCTCCTACGCCGCCCAGACCCCGGCAGACGAGCGGGTGAAGCAGCCCACCATCCTCTATGTGATGGACGAGTCCTACTGGGACGTCTCGGAGCTGGAGCAGTACGGCTTCCGGTTCGACACCGACGTCTCGGCCAACCTCCACGCCCTGCAGCAGACCAGCGCCTATGGCCGGGTCTACAGCCCCAGCTTCGGCGGCGGCACCTGTGACGTGGAGTTCGAGGCCCTGACGGGCTACTCGGTGTCCTATCTGCCCAGCGGCAGCAAGCCCTACCAGCAGCACGTGACGAGACCCATGTTCGCCCTGCCCAGCTACCTCAAGACCGAAGGGTATCAGACGGCGGCGGTCCACTGCTTCTGGGCCAGATACTGGAGCCGCGACACGGCCTACCCCAACCTCGGCCTCGACGACTTCATCAGCCTCGAGAAGATGCAGGGCGTCCAGAAGGTGCGCCGCCACTACTGGACCACCGGCCTCGTCACCGACGACTCCATGGCAGACCAGATCATCGGCCAGTACGAGACCATGAAGGCCCGGTCCGACGCCCCCGTCTTCCTCCACGCCGTCACCATGCAGAACCACACCAATTATAATAAGGATAACTACCCCGACGACCAGCGGGTGAAGGTCACCGAAGCCCCGGCGGGCCTCAAGGCCAGCACCGTGGGTGCGCTGGAAGACTTTGCCACCGGCATCCGGGACGCCGACGCCATGCTGGGCAGGCTGACGGACTACTTCTCGCAGGTGGACGAGCCGGTCATCCTCGTGTTCTGGGGCGACCACTACAACCCCATCGACTCGGGCTACGACATCTACACCCGCAGCGGCTATGCCAGCGGCTCCAGCGCCGACCCCCGCCTCCATCAGACCACCCTGCTCATCTGGTCGAACTACTCCGACCGGGCGGTAGACCTCGGCACCATCGCCGCCTACGACATCTCGCCGGTGATGATGGAGCTGTTCGGCCTCCGTCAGCCCGCCTACTTCCAGTTCCTTGGCCGTCAGCTCCGGGCCGCCTACCGGGCCAACACCCGCGGCACCATCCTGGAGAAGGACGGCACTGCCTCGAACGAGCTGACCCCCCTGCAGCAGAAGTGGAGCGATGAGCACTGGCTGCTCCAGTACGACCTCATGTTCGGCAAGGGCTATGCCCTGAGCCGGATGGGGCTCGAGGAGCTGTCCGAGGGCGCAGATTGACGAAAAACTACGATTCTTTGAAAAAAGCAGGAAAACCCCTTGCAACGGACGAAGGTTTGTGCTATTATTACTTAGCATTACACACGCATCACTATGCCCTTTTGTGCTCTGACGAGTGGAGGGCAGTTCACGGACATCCGATATGTCAGTGGATCACGGTGTGCGGAGGCAAAACAAATTTTGGAGGTAATTTTACTATGGCAGTCGTTTCTATGAAGCAGCTTCTCGAGGCAGGCGTTCACTTTGGTCACCAGACCCGCCGCTGGAACCCCAAGATGGCGAAGTATATCTTCACCGAGCGCAACGGCATCTATATCATCGACCTGCAGAAGACCGTCAAGAAGCTGGACGAGGCTTACAACTACGTGAAGGAAGTTGCAGCTGAGGGCGGCGACATCCTGTTCGTCGGCACCAAGAAGCAGGCTCAGGAGTCCATCCGTGACGAGGCTCTGCGCTGCGGCATGCACTACGTCAACGCTCGCTGGCTTGGCGGTATGCTGACCAACTTCCGCACCATCCGCAAGCGCATCGACCGTATGGCTCAGCTGCAGAACATGAAGGACAACGGCACCTTCGAGCTGCTGCCCAAGAAGGAAGTGGCCAAGCTCGAGCTGGAGATGGAGAAGCTGGACAAGTACCTCGGCGGCGTCAAGAACATGAAGACCCTGCCCAAGGCCATGTTCATCGTTGACCCCCACAAGGAGCGCATCGCTGTTGCTGAGGCCCGCAAGCTGAACATCCCCATCGTGGCTATCGTTGATACCAACTGCAACCCCGACGAGATCGACTACGTCATCCCCGGCAACGACGACGCGATCCGCGCTGTCAAGCTGATCGCTGGCGCTATGGCTGACGCTGTGCTGGAAGGCAAGCAGGGCAACCAGGAGGCCGCTCCCGCTGAGGACGCAGCAAACGCCTGATTTCCCGAAATTCTCACAAACCAACAAATACTGTGTAAGGGAGAATACCAAAATGGCTATTACTGCAAAGGACGTTATGGAACTGCGCAAGCAGACCGACTGCGGCATGATGGAGTGCAAGAAGGCTCTGACCGAGGCTGACGGCAACTTCGAGAAGGCTGTCGAGATCCTGCGTGAGCGTGGTCTGGCTACCGCCGCCAAGAAGGCAAGCCGCGTGGCTGCCGAGGGCATGGTCTACGCCGATTACTGCCCCGCGTGCAAGGTGGGCGTCGTCATCGAGGTCAACGCCGAGACCGACTTCGTCGCCAAGAACGACAAGTTCGTCGCCTTCGTCAAGGAGGCCACCAAGGTCATCATGAAGCAGGACCCCGCTGATGTCGAGGCTCTGATGGCATGCAAGACCGAGAGCGGCGAGACCGTCGATGAGGCTCTGAAGAACCTCATCCTGGTCATCAAGGAGAACATCAAGGTCCGCCGTTTCGTCCGTTACGAGGGCGTCTGCTCTGCATACGTCCACGGCGGCGGCACCCACGGCATCCTGGTCAACTTCGAGACCACCAACGGCATCGAGGCCAAGGACGAGTTCGCTGCATACGGCAAGGATGTTGCCATGCAGGTCGCAGCTGCCAACCCCAGCTACGTCGATGAGGCTGCTGTCCCCGCTGAGGTCGTCGCCAAGGAGAAGGAGATCCTCCTCGCTCAGATGGCCAACGACCCCAAGAACGCCAACAAGCCCGACGCTGTCAAGCAGAAGATGATCGAGGGCAAGATCAAGAAGTACTTCAAGGAGAACTGCCTGGTCGATCAGGAGTTCGTCAAGGACGGCGACATGACCGTTGGTCAGTACACTGCCAAGGTCGCAAAGGACCTGGGCGGCGACATCAAGGTCATCAAGTTCACCCACTTCGTCAAGGGCGAGGGCCTGGAGAAGCGTTCTGACGACTTCGCTGCTGAAGTCGCAAGCATGGTGAAGTAAGCCAGCTTCTACTGCTGAAGTAAACGAAAGCCGCAGTGCCTGTAACAGGGCGCTGCGGCTCTTTTTGTTGGTGCTTGTAAGGGAAACTGAGGATGGATGTATTGCTCCACGACAGCTATACAGGAGTCGGTAGCTTTCTCTTCGGACACGGTTCGGGCCATTCCATCGCCCGCCCTATTGCCTTCGGCAACAGGGTCCCACCCCAGCGGACGGTCCTCAGAGAAACTACCGACTCCATCTACGCACCGGACGACACCCCGCATTGCCGCGCATCCAGCCAGAGCAGGGGAAAACCATCACCACCACACAATAAGAGCAAACAAAAACGCCGCTGACGGTTCGGAAGCCGTCAGCGGCGTTTTGCTTATTCAGTCAGCAGCGGTCAATGGATCAGGCCTTGGCCTCGCTGTTGTGCTCTGCCTTCTTGTAGGCGGAGAAGGAGTGGAACACGATGTTCAGGCCCAGAACGATCAGCAGCACAGCCAGGATGAGCTGCAGGCCGTTGGCGATGAACACAGCGCCCCAAGTGGTCTCACCGGCAGGGATGGTGACAGCAGCGGCATTGCTGATGGCCTTGACCATAGCCATGAGGCGCTGCACCAGAGCGGTGAAGGTGACGCAGAGCATGATGATCAGCGGGGGGAAGAGCATCTTGTTGCTGCGGCCGGTGACCTTCAGGAAGACACACAGGGTAGACAGGACCAGAGCGCTCAGCAGCTGGTTTGCAGAACCGAACAGGGGCCAGATGTTGGCGTAGCCGATCTTGGTCAGGATGAAGCCGAACACCAGAGTGATGAAGGTGGAGAAGTAGACGTTGCAGAGCAGCTTGCGCCAGCCCTCAGCGTGCTCCATGTCGTCCACGCTGAACAGCTCCTGGAAGCTCATGCGGCCGATACGGGCCACGGCATCCAGACTGGTCAGAGCCAGTGCGGAAACGCACATGGTCATAAAGACGGTAGCGGCATAAGCGGGGACACCGAACATCTCAAAGAAACCGGCGACGCCGCGGCTGAAGATCTGGAAGGGAGTGCCGGCGGCGGGGGTGCCGTCAGCAGCGGCAGCAGCACCGGCGACGCAGAGAGCCAGAACAGCCAGCAGACTCTCGAGGATCATGGCGCCATAGCCGACCTTCAGCATATCCTTCTCGTTCTCGACGGTCTTGGAGGAAGTGCCGGAAGAGACGAGGCTGTGGAAGCCGGAGACAGCACCGCAGGCCACGGTGACGAACAGGATGGGGAACATGGTGCCCAGCTTCTCGTTGGTGAAACCGGTGAAGACGGGCAGGTTCATGGTGGGGTGAGCGACCAGCAGGCCCACAACGGCACCGGCGATCATGGCCACGAACATGAAGGTGGTCATGTGGTCACGGGGCTGCTTCAGCAGCCACATGGGCAGAACTGCGGCAAAGAAGATGTAGACGAAGGTGATGTAGCTCCATGCAGCCTTGCCCAGAACCAAGGGCAGGTTTGCACCGATGACGAAGGACAGCACGATGAAAACGATGCTGATGACGCTCTCTTTCCAGCCGGAGAAGTTGAACTTCTTCTGGATGAGGCCGAAGACGACAGCAAAGACCATGAACATGATGGAGACCATACCGGCAGCGCCGTTGGTCTGAGCAGCCTCCACCAGAGCACCGTCGGCGCCGAAGGCGTTGAAGGTTCCGGCCACCATGTCAGCAAACGCTGCAATGACGATGCCGCAGAACAGCCAGCAGAACAGCAGGAACAGCTTGCGGCCGGTCTTGCCGATGTACTTCTCGATCAGCATGCCCATGCTCTTGCCGTCGTTCTTGACGGAAGCGTACAGAGCGCCGAAGTCGGTGACAGCGCCGAAGAAGATGCCGCCCAGCAGCACCCACAGCAGGACAGGCAGCCAGCCGAAAGCAGCAGCCTGGATGGCACCGGTGACAGGGCCTGCACCGGCGATGGAGCTGAACTGGTGTGCAAACACGGTCCAGCCGTTGGTGGGGACATAGTCACGGCCATCCTCGTGGACGACTGCGGGGGTCTTGGCGGTGGGGTCGATGCCCCATTTGTTGGCCAGCCAGCGGCCATACAGCGTATAAGCGCCGAACAGACACACGGCTGCGATCAAAACGATGACCAGCGTATTCATTTCTTTATACCTCTTTCCTTTCTTTCACACCGGCAATGGCCGAAGCAGGACGGCTGTGCCCAAAAGCAGGGCAGGCGAAACGGCCCGGAGGGGTGAAAAAAGCCTCCGTCCTCACGAAAGATAGAGACACAAAGATGTATCCCATCTTCCTCGAAGACGAAGGCCAAACGGTGCATCTGCACCGGTCGTTCTCCGCGGTACCACTTCGTTTGCTGCTTTCGGGAGCAGCCGCTTGCGCGTACAGGCGTTCCTGCCGCCGATACGCCGCCCTGTAACGTGGGCTGAACGGCCATGCACTACTGCCGCAAGCGGGTTCGCACAGGCTGCTCGCAGGTGAGGGCTGATCGCACTGTGCTGCCGTCTTGCACCGGAATGGCGGCTCTCTGAGCGCAGGGAATGCGAAAAGTCATGTCCTGTTCATTGCATTTGCCGAATGATTGTGTATACTTTAGTCCTGATTTCATAATTTGTCAATATATTTTGGGCAAGTTAGGAGACTGTGCCATTTTTGCGGGGGAGAGATTAAGAAAATTTAGGCGATTTTTGTTCAGATGTGAGATGAATAAAACTGAATGCCTCCACAGGTGAAATCTGCTAAACTCCCGGAAAGAAAGACCGAATACTTGACTTTTATACTTTCAAGTGCTAAAGTAACAGAGTAATAGAAAGACCCCTGCCGCACCCCGCGGCACTTTGCCCTAAAGGAGGCAGCTATGGCGGACAAGAACCCCAGAAGAAACCCCACCACCGACGCACTGTTCGACGCGATCCTGAGTCTTGAGACGAGGGAGGAGTGCTACAACTTCTTCGAAGACCTCTGCACGGTCAAGGAGATCTCCGATATGGCCCAGCGTCTGGAAGCGGCCAAGCTCCTGCTCGGCGGCAGCACCTACGACCAGATCGTAAAGGCGGTGGAGATCAGCACCGCCACCATCAGCCGCATCAACCGCTGCATCCAGTACGGCTCCGGCGGCTACCGCGACACCATCGAGAAGGTACAGAAGAGCGCAAAGCCGGAGTGACATCCGGGCGGCGAGGCACATAGGATGGACTGCGCCCGATTCCTATTATAGAAAGGAAGGTCCTTCTTATGGCTGATACCACCAACTGCACCCCCTGCGTTTCCTGCGGCTGCCCCGCGCTGCCGAGAGTTTCCTTCGACCAGGCCGTCATCGACCTGATGGAGAGCATCGCTCTGCAGGAGTCGGCCCTGAGCCACATCCTCTGCGCCGAGACCCAGAAGATGAAAGCCGCCCTCAGCATGGAGGAACTGGACCTGTGCAAGCTGCTGGAAGTCAACGACTCCGCCACCAACATGGTCCACGCCGTGGCGAACCTTGAGCTGGTTCTGAAAGAGAAGCTGGAATTCATCGCCAACAACCTCTACTACCCCTCGACGGGGAACTGCACCACCACCGAGAGCTGATGTCAAAATGCGACTGCCCGCCCGCAATGGGTGGGCAGTTTTTGCTTTCCGGGGTGGGGCTGCCTAAAAATATGTATAAAAGTCGGAAAAGTGTTTTGTTGGAATTGCTGAATATCGAAATCTGTGCTATACTATATAATGTTTATCCAAAGAGAAAGGGGAACCTGACCTTGCTGCACTACGATGCGATCCTGTTTGACGTGGACGGTACGCTCATCGATTCCGCCCCCGGCATTCTCAATACACTGGAAGAAGTTTTCAGCTCCATGGGCGTTGACATCGCCCGGAGCGACCTTGGCCGCTACATCGGCCCGCCCCTCCGCAAGAGCTTCGGCGAGCATTTCTCCGACCCTGCAAAAATCGAGGAGGCCACGAAGCGCTATCGCGTGAGCTACGCCGCCAAGGGCTGCCACGAGGGCAATGTCTACCCCGGCGTGGTGGAGATGCTGGGCCGTCTCAAGGCTGCGGGCCTGACTCTCTGCACGGCCACCTGCAAGCCCACCGACGTTGTGAGGCCCATCCTCGAAGAGCAGGGCCTTGCGCCTTACTTCTCCTTCGTGGGCGGTGCGTCCATGGATGAGAGCCGCGACAACAAGACCGACGTCATCCGCCACGTCCTCGCCCAGCCCGTCATGCAGGGCAAGCGGGTGCTGATGGTGGGCGACCGCCGGGACGATATGCAGGGCGCTGTGAACTGCAGCCTGGACGCCGCCGCTGTGCTCTACGGCTACGGCGGCAGGGAAGAGGTCGCCCCCTTTGCGCCGGTCTTCATGGCCGCTGACTGCAAAGAGCTGACGGACTGGGCTCTCCGCCCGGTGGACGAGCCTTTCCATTCCTGAAACGAGAGGGACTGAATCTATGAGTCAAAAAAGACAACAACAAAACGAAACCATGACTCCCATGCAGCATCGGGCCGTTCTGGTCTGCATCCTCTGCGTGCTGGCGGTGCTGCTGACCTTCGGCATCACCACCACCCTCCTCAAAAAGGAGGAGCCTGCCCCCTCCGTCTCGGAGTCTGTGGCAGACCCCACCTCCGGCGGAGACCTGTCGGGCCACTACCAGATCGACAACGCCTCCACCGCTCTGCTGACGGAGACCGCCGACGCCGGCACGGACTATCTGAACGACACCCTCTTTCTGGGCGATTCCAACACCGTCCGCCTCTATAACAACGGCCTCATCTCCCTGCAGCAGTTCTGCGCCAAAGAGGGCATCGGCACCCAGGTCGCGCTCAACGAGGGCATCGTTACCTTTAAGAGGGATTCCAACCACTACACCATCCCTCAGGCGGTGGCCATGATGAAGCCCCGCCGTGTGGTCATGACCTTCGGCACCAACGACACCGGGATGGAAGTCCCGGACTTCATCGCCCACTACACGGCCCTCATCCAGGCCATCCAGCAGAGCTACCCCTACACCGACATCATCGTCAACACGGTGCCGCCGGTCCCGGCTGACCACTCCAACTACCCCCACATGGACCAGGCCAAGATCGACGACTTCAACATGGCCCTTCTGGAGATGTGCGAGCAGCTGGGCGTCCGCTTCCTCAACTCCGCCGAGACCCTCAAGGGCAGCGACGGCTACGGCATCGCGGACTACTACACCAGCGGCGACATCCACCTCAAGAGCGCCGGCCTCAAGGCAGTGCTGAACTATCTCCGCACCCACGCCCTGCAGACCGAGGACCGCCGCCCCGACACCAACAACATCCCCACCCGCACCATGGAGTATGTCTCCAACCCCAGCTCCGCCGTGGCCGCTCCCAGCTCGGAGGCTGTCAGCTCCAGCGAGAGTCAGGCCGAGAGCGCCAGCAGCTCGGAGAGTTCTTCCAGCGAGAGCACCAGCGAGAACAAAAAGTTCGAGGCCCGCTACCGTGTGGACAAGAACGGCGGCGGCACTCTGAGCGTCGGCAATGACACCGGCAACAGCTCTGTGACCTACACCGTCACCGACCCCGATAAATCCATCACCGTGACCGCTGTCCCGGCGGAGGGCCACGTCTTTGTCAAGTGGAGCGACGGCCTCACCAGCAAGACCCGCACCGACACCGACTTCAAGCAGAATCTGGACGTCACGGCAGTCTTCGGCACGGCCTCCGTCCACATCACCAGCGAGGGCAAGGGCGCTGTGGGCAGCTCCTACACCTTCAAGGCTGCCTTGAGCGGCAAGTACGCCAAGACCGAGAACCTGCGCTGGTACGCCAACGGTCAGGAGGTCACGCAGGCCGCCGGCAAGTCCAGCATCACCGTGGTGGTGGACAGCTCCATGGTCAACGCTTCTTATAAGATCCACGCCGTCGTCACCTACAACGACTGCAAGGTGAGCAGCAACACCCTGACCATCACCATCGGCAGCGGTGTGACCAGCGAGTCCGGCTCCACCAGCAGTTCGTCCTCGTCCCATGCCGGTTCTTCCGGCAGTACATCCTCTTCGTCTTCCTCTGCAAGCTCGGGCAGCTCTTCCCACAGCACCAGCAGTTCGTCGTCGGCATCGTCCGGTACGGCGTCCGGCAGCTCCAAGGCAGAGCCGGAGTCCGAAAGCAAGCCCGAGTCCAAGTCGGAAGCTGCTTCGGAGCCCAAAGCAGAGTCGAAGGCCGAAAGCAAGTCGGAAGTCTCCGCCAGCAAGGAAGCCGAAGGCAAGGCAGAATGACGCCCCGCACCTTCCTCTGCGAAGCCGCATAGGCTGAGCCGAGAGGAGGCGAGCGGATGTTCCGTGAAGAAATGCAAGTCCTCGGCCTGCCCGGCGCAGAAGATGTGACCGACGGCAGCGTGGACTACTACGACATGGATTGGGAAAACGTCGAGAACGGCGTGACAGAGGAGCAGATGGCAAAGTGCATCGCAAAAGCGTGCGCCTGCACACCGCGTTGTAAGTGCAGCGGGAATCTGCCGGACCAGTCCGACGAGGGCGCCTATGAAATGACGTTGGAATGATAAAAATACGAGAAGCCAGCTCTGCCGGGCGGGGCTGGCTTCTCGCTGTTCTCAAACCGCACCGCAGCCGCGCCCGCTCAAGGCGGCAGGCGGCTCGAAACATGATAGAGAAGGGAAAGAAACATGGCAAAATATTATTGCATCCTCTTCGATGCAGACAATACGCTTCTGGACTTTGACGCCGCCGAGAACAAGGCGCTGGCTGAGACGCTGGTAGAATACGGCATCGAGCCGGACGCCGGGACGGTGCAGACCTACCGGGACATCAACTCGGAGCTGTGGCGTCAGCTGGAAAAGGGCCAGATACGCCGCGACAAGCTGATGGGGGAGCGCTTCACCCGCTTCCTCAAGGCCATCAACGCAGCCGGTGACGGCGTGGAGATGAACCGCTGCTACCTCGACCACCTGTCCTCCCACCCCGACCTGATGACCCCCAATGTGCCGGACGTCCTCGGGGAGCTTTCCGAGGTGGCGACGCTGGCCGTCGTGACCAACGGCTTCGAGAAGGTGCAGAGCCGCCGGGTGGCAGAATCCGGCATCGGGGCCTACCTTGAGGACGTCTTCGTCTCCGAGAAGCTGGACAGCGAGAAGCCCAGCCGCCGCATCTTCGACTCCGCCCTCCGTGCTCTGGGCGTGGAGAACCGGGAGCACGTCCTGGTGGTGGGCGACAGCCTCACCAGCGACATTCAGGGCGGCGTGAACGCGGGCCTCGACACCTGCTGGTTCAACCCCGGCCACGCCGAGAACCCGGGCAAGGTGAGCCCCACCTACGAGATCGCCTCGCTGGAAGAACTCTACCCGCTGGTGATGGAGCCGGAAGAGCTGGCGAACCTCGGTCTCAAGCACCGCCGTCATCAGCTGTAACGGCGGGAATGTCCCTATCCACCCTACTGGAAAAGAACACGGAAGAACGATATGCTGATTCATTTGGAAAAACTCGGAAAGAGCTTTGGCGAGAAAGTCGTCCTGCACGACGTGAGCGCCAGCGTGGAAAAAGAAGACCGCATCGGCATCGTGGGCCAGAACGGCGCAGGCAAGACGACCCTGCTCAAGATCCTGACCGGCGTCTACACCGACTATGACGGCGAGTTCAGCGTGACCCACGGTGTGACGCTGGGCTATCTGGAGCAGAACGCAAAGCTCGATGTCACGCTGGATATTTACGGGGAGATGCGCTCTTCCTTCGCCCCTGTGCTGGACGCCATGGCCCAGATGCAGATCTTGGAAAAGAAGATGGCGGCCTCTCCCGACGACGCCGCCCTTCTCGAAAAGCACGACGAACTGCAGAACATCATCGACGCCGCCGACGGCTACAACATGGACGTCAACATCAAGAAGGTGCTGTCCGGCATGGGCTTTGCGCAGGATACCTGGAGCAAGAACGTGGGCGTCCTCTCCGGCGGTGAGCTGACCCGTCTCCGTCTGGCCAAGCTCCTCCTCGAGAAGCCGGACGTCCTCATTCTGGATGAGCCCACGAACCATCTGGACTTCGCCACCATGGAGTGGCTGGAAAACTACCTCAAGGGCTACTCCGGTGCCGTTCTGGTGGTCAGCCACGACCGCTATTTCCTCGACAACGTCTGTACCAGGATCTGGGAAGTCTCGTTCCAGACCATGACCACCTATAAGGGCAACTTCTCGGCCTATCTGCCCCAGAAGGAAGCCGCCGACGCCCTGCGCCAGAAGCAGCACGACGCCGACGTGGCGCTGGCCGAAAAATTACAGGACTACATCGACCGCAACCTCGTCCGTGCCTCCACCACCAAGATGGCCCAGAGCCGCCGCAGGCAGCTGGAAAAGTTGGAGATCACCGAGGCCCCTCAGGACGAGACCAACCAGCTCAAGTTCCGCTTCGAATACGACGTGGAGCCGTGGAATGAGCTGGTGCTGCTCAAGAACCTGACCATTCAGATCGGCGACCGCACCCTGCTGGAGCCCTTCACCTATACGGTCTGCCGCGGCCAGCGGCTCATCATCGCCGGCCCCAACGGCGCAGGCAAATCCACCCTGATGCAGGTGCTGGACGGCAAGCGCCGCCCCTCCGGCGGCATGGTCCGCCTTGGCACCGGCGCACGGCCCAGCATCTTCGCCCAGCAGCAGAACCGCATCGGCGCGGGCCGCGTCATCGACGTCATCTGGAACAAGTACCCCCGGATGACCGAGCTGGAAGTCCGCAGCCATCTGGCAAAGCTGGGCTTCCGGGGCGAGACGGTCTTCAAGCCCTGCGAGGCCCTGTCCGGCGGCGAGCTGGCCCGACTGCGCTTTGCAGAGATCGTGCTGGAACGCCCGAACCTGCTGTTCCTGGACGAGCCTACCAACCATCTGGACATCTACACCCGCGAGAACCTGACCGAGGCGCTGATGGCCTACACCGGCACGCTGCTCCTCGTCACCCATGACCGCCACCTGATGAATAGTCTGGCCTGCCCCATCCTCTATCTCGAGGACGGCAAGGCGGTCATCTACCCCAGCTATGACGCCCTGATGGGCCGCGCCGCTCCCGCCCCCGTGGCCGAGAAGAGCAGCGAACCCGCCAAGGCGGGCTACGGCAAAGAGCAGCGCCGCCGCCGGGCCGAGCTGCGCGCCAAGATCAAAGCCTGCGAGGACGAGATGGAAGCCTGCGGCGCCCGCGAAGTGGAGCTGGAAAACGAGATCAACTCGCCGGAAGTCTACAACGACCCCCAGCTTTTGCGGGAAAAGAGCGACGAGCTCAGCGACCTGCGCTTCCATCAGGATGAGCTTTTCGCCGCGTGGGAGGCCGCCGTCGAGGAGCAGGAGCAGTACGAGCAGACCGCCGGCGGCGAAGAATGACCGATGCAGCAAAGGGGGAGAGCCGATGGCAAACCGAAACCATGACCCGAAGAAAACACACGAGATCGCACTTTCCGGCCTGCTGTTCGCGCTGGCGATGGCGCTTTCCTTCATCGAAGGCACACTGGTCATCCCGGGCCTTGCGCCGGGCATGAAGCTGGGCCTTGCGAATATCGTGGTGATGTATGCACTGTTCTTCATGGGGGCGCGGCAGGCGCTCTATCTCGACCTGCTCAAGGCGCTGTTCGTCTTTCTCGTCTCCGGCTGGACGGCAGGCTTCCTCTCGCTCTGCGGCGGGCTGTTGTCCCTGCTGGTGATGTGGGTGCTCTACTATAAGCTCCCGTTCCGGCCCACATGGTTCATCCTGTCGGTCTGCGGCGCACTGTCCCACAACATCGGCCAGCTGCTTGGCGCGGGGCTCATCCTGTCCTCGGCCATGTCGCTGTACTATGCGCCGGTGATGCTGGTGCTGGGCCTCGTCATGGGCGCCCTCACGTCCCTGACCCTCCGGGCCATCCTGCCCGCACTGGGCAGACTGGGCTATAACACCCGGGAAAAGCGCTGAGCAGTTGCATCTGCAAACATTTTTCGCTATAATAAAATGATAGATTTGATATGACCCTACAAAAAAGCCGCCCTTATGGATGACTCGCATCCGAGGGACGGCCGGGAGGTTTTGTACTATGTCTGAAAAAGTTACGGTCAAGGTGGAGCGGAGCGTCCTCCACCTTCCGGCCATCGCCCTGCGCGGGCTGGTGGTCTTCCCCAACAATCTGCTCCACTTCGAGGTGGGCCGCGAGAAGAGCATCGCCGCCGTGGAATGGGCCGTCAGCAACAACTCTGACGTCTTCCTCGTGGCACAGAAAGAGATGAAGGTCGAGGACCCCAAGGCCGCCGACCTCTATACTTACGGCGTCGTGGCCGAGGTCAAGCAGGTGATGCGGGTATCGGACGACCTCGTCCGCATCCTGGTCGAAGGCAAATACCGCGCCAGACTCTCCGAGATGGAGGACGACGGCAGCTTCCTGCTGGCCACCGTCCGCCCGGCCCCGGTCAAGATGGCGAAGCCCGAGGAGCTGCCGGAGGCGGACGTCCTCGTCCGCAACGTCAAAAAGAGCTTTGACGACCTGCTGGCTCTGAACCCCCACATCGGCAAGGACGTGGTGTTTGCCATCGCCACCAGCACCGACGCCGCTTTCCTGTCCGAGTACATCCCGGCCAACCTCCTGTTCCGCTTCGAGGATAAACAGGCCATTCTGGACGAAGGCACCCTGATGGGCCGTCTGCATCTGCTCATCGAGAAGATGCACCGGGAGCGCCGGATGCTCGAGATCGATAAGGAGATCGCCCAGAAGGTAGACGAGGCGATGGACAAAAACCAGCGCGACTACTCCCTCCACGAGCAGCTCCACATGATCAGCGAGGAACTGGGCGAGGACGACGATACCACCGCCGAGGCCGAGGAGTACCGCCGGAAGATCACCGCCCTCCATCTGGACGAGGACCGGGAAAAGAAGCTTCTCAAAGAGGTGGACCGCCTCTCCAAGATGCAGAGCAGCAATCAGGAAGGCACGGTCATCCGCACCTATCTGGACACCTGCCTCGACCTGCCCTGGAACACCTTCACCGAGGACGATCTGGACATCGCCAAGGCCCAGCGGGTGCTGGACCGGGACCACTACGGCCTGAAGAAGGTCAAGGACCGCATCCTCGAGGTGCTGGCCGTCCGCAAGCTGGCCCCCGATGTGAAGGGCCAGATCATCTGCCTCGTCGGCCCTCCGGGTGTCGGCAAGACCAGCATCGCCCGCTCCATCGCCGAGAGCCTGAACCGCAAGTATGTCCGCATCAGCCTCGGCGGCGTGCGGGATGAGGCCGAGATCCGCGGCCACCGCCGCACCTACATCGGCGCGATGCCCGGCAAGATCATCAACGCCATGATCTCTGCCAAGAGCTCGAACCCCCTGATGCTTCTGGACGAGATCGACAAGCTGGCAGGCGACTTCCGGGGCGACCCGGCGGCCGCTCTGCTGGAAGCCCTCGACCCCGAGCAGAACAGCACCTTCAACGACCATTTCATCGATATGCCGTTTGATTTGAGCCATGTGCTCTTCATCACCACGGCCAACGACCTCAGCGCCATCCCCGGCCCGCTGCGCGACCGCATGGACGTCATCGAGCTGCCCAGCTACACCCGGGTGGAAAAGTACAACATCGCCCGGAAGCATCTGGTCCCCAAGCAGCTGGACGCCTGCGGCCTGACCGGCAAAGTCACCTTCTCCCAGAGCGCCCTCTACGGCATCATCGACGGCTACACCCGCGAGGCCGGCGTCCGCAATCTGGAGCGCACCATCACCAGCGTCCTGCGCAAGTGCGCCCGGAAAATTGCTTCCGGCGAGGCGGAGAATGTTTCCGTCACCGGCACCGGCCTCGAAAAGCTGCTGGGACCCCGGATGGTCAAGCCCGAGTTTCTCAACCGCACCAACGCCATCGGCATCGCCAACGGTCTGGCCTGGACCAGCATCGGCGGCGAGACCCTGCCCATCGAGGTGCAGGTCATCGACAACGGCAGCGGCAAGATCACCGTCACCGGTTCTCTGGGCGACGTGATGAAGGAGAGCGCCCAGCTGGCCATCACCTATGCCCGCGTCCATGCCGCAGAGTACGGCATCGACTCCGAGCGCCTCAAGAAGTGCGACCTGCACATCCACGCCCCGGAGGGCGCAGTCCCCAAAGACGGCCCCTCTGCCGGCGTCACCCTGACCACGGCCCTCATCTCCTGCCTGTCCGGCATCCCGGTGCGGGGCGATGTGGCCATGACCGGCGAGATCACCCTCCACGGCAATGTGCTGCCCATCGGCGGCCTCCGCGAGAAGAGCATGGCCGCTTACCGCGAGGGGATGAAGACCGTCCTCATCCCGAAGGACAACCTGTCCGATCTGTACGAGGTGGACGACGAGGTCAAGAAGAACATCGAGTTCCTGCCCATGTCCAACCTGTCGCAGGTCCTCGCCGCAGCCCTCCTCAAGCCCAAGACGGTGTCTGCGGGCCACCCCCGCACCAGGAAGGTAAAGCCCGCTGAGGCTGCGGCCCTGCCGCAGCCGGCGGAAAAGCCGCAGCCGGGCGCGGTCTGCTGAGACGAAAGGAGCGAAGCTATGAACTATAACAAAGCGGATTTCATTGCAAGCTACGGCATTTCCAGCCAGCTGCCCGAGAGCGACCGCCCGGAGCTGAGCTTCTCCGGCCGCTCCAACGTGGGCAAATCCAGCCTCATCAATAAGCTCTGCAACCGCAAGAATCTCGCCCGCGTGTCCAGCACGCCGGGCAAGACGGCTACCATCAACTTCTACGCGGTGGATGACTGCTACTTCGTGGACCTGCCCGGCTACGGCTATGCCAAGGTGAGCAACGCTGACCGAGAGCGCTGGGACGACCTCATCAACAGCTACTTCGAGGCTCAGCGCCACCACACCCTGCTGGTCCAGCTCATCGACTGCCGTCACGCCCCCAGCGCCGACGACATCCAGATGCTGCAGTATCTCCACTACCACAATATTCCCTTCGTCGTGGCCCTGACCAAGGCCGACAAGCTCAAGAAGAGCCAGCTGGCCCAGACGCAGGAGGAGTTCGAAAAGCTCTGCCTGCCCTACGGCTGCCAGAAGGTGGTGCTGACCAGCGGCGAGAGCGGCTGCGGCATCCCGGAGCTGCAGGCTGTGCTGAACGCAGCCGTCGCCGCCGAGTACGAGGCAAACGCAGAGGACGCGGAGTAACGCAATGGCTTACAACGAATTTGCTTATTTTTACGATGAGTTCAACGGCGAGGCCGACTACGAGGCCCTGTATGCCCACATCAAAAAAGAGCTGGAAGCCCACGGTATCCATGACGGCATCCTCGCAGACCTGGGCTGCGGGACAGGAGAGCTGACCCTGATGCTCACGCAGGCGGGCTACGATATGATCGGCATCGACCAGTCGGAGGAGATGCTCTGCGTCGTCCGGGACAAGGCTGAGCAGCTGGGCCTTTCCGGCGGCCTGCTTCTTTTGCGGCAGGACCTGCTCAAGCTCGACCTCTACGGCACCATCCGGGGTGCGGTGTCCACCTTCGACACCTTCAACCACATCCCGGATCTGGACAAAGCCATCGCCAACGCCGGTTTCTTTATGGAAAAAGGCGGTGTGCTCCTGTTCGATATGAACACGCCCTATAAGCACCAGAACGTGCTGGGCGAAAACGTCTTTACGTTTGAAGAAGAGGACGCCTCCTGCGTCTGGCGCAACCATTACAGCGCCGCCGACCGCCGGGTGGAGATCAGCGTGGACATCGACTACCGCGAGACGGGGGAGCACTTCCACGAGCAGTTCTACGAGTACACCTACGACCTCGACACCATCCGCGCCGCTCTGGAAAAGCATGGTTTTGCGCTGGAAAGTGTCTGCGACGGCGAGAGCTTTGGCCCTCTGACCGACGAGAGCGAGCGCTATTTCTTCTGCGCAGTCAAACAGTATACCCAACTGGAGGAACAATAATATGTCGAATCTTATCCGCGGCATTTCGGAAAACGGCGGTGTCGTGTTCTGCGGTGTGGACTCCACTGAGATCGTCCGCACGGCAGAAAAGCTGCATACCACCAGCGCCACCTGCAGCGCAGCCCTTGGCCGTCTGCTCACCGGTGTCTCCCTGATGGGCGCGATGCTCAAGGATGATGGCGATTCCATCACCCTGCGCGTATCCGGCGGCGGCCCGGCGGGCGTCGTCATCGCCTGCACCGATGCACACGGCAACGTCAAAGGCTGCATCGACCACCCGCTGGTCGAGCTTCCCGCAAAGGAGAACGGACATCTGGACGTGGGCGGCGCAGTCGGCAAAGACGGCGTTCTGACCGTCATCCGGGACAACAAGCTCCAGAAGGAGCCGACGGTGGGTCAGGTGCCGCTGGTGTCCGGTGAGATCGCCGAGGACATCACCAGCTACTACGCCTACAGCGAGCAGATCCCCACCGTGTGTGCGCTGGGCGTTCTGGTGGACAAGGACCTGTCCATCGCCTGCGCCGGCGGCTATCTGCTGCAGCTCCTGCCGGGCGCGACCGATGCCGAGATCACCCGTCTGGAGCAGAACATCGCCGCCATGCCTTCCGTCACCGAGATGCTCCGGGCAGGGAAGACCCCGCAGGATATGATGGAGCTGGCAATGGCGGGCTTCGACCCGCAGGTCCTCGATACCCGCGAGGTGAAGTATCAGTGCGACTGCAGCAAGGAGCGCACGAAGGATATGCTCCTCAGCCTTGGCCGCAAAGAGCTGGTAAAGCTCCGGGACGAAGACCCGAAGTGTGAGGTGGTCTGCCACTTCTGCCACACGAAGTATGAGTTCGACCTGAACGAGCTTCTGGCCGAGACGACCCCGGAAGAGAAGTAACAAAAATCCATAATCATAGAACGCCGCATGGCCGGAGCAGATGTGCTCAGGGCTGTGCGGCGTTTTCATTTGCAGATGTCGGCGGTGATGGTGTAGACGACCCGGTAGTGGAGGGTGTTTTCTTCGACAGAGACGTCCTCTTTGCGGGCCAGAAGCTCAAAATCGGCCCAATTTTGCTGTAAAGCTTGTTTACTTTGCAGCCTAGCAAGGGCCAGAGCCTGCTCTTCGGTCCGCTCCAAATCGGTGGAGGCTTTGTAATAATATGTCGTTTCTTCGATAAAAACTGGAACAGGAAGCCCGAAGGCTTCTGGCTGGTAGTGCCGGACGACGGCTTCGGCCTCTGCCTTGCCCGGAGCAGGATGCAGGGAGGGCAGAGCGACAGCATGACCGTCCCAGAAGAGCGTCCGATGCACGGCCTGCTGCCCTGTGAGCTGCTCGATGGGCAGAAGAAGGGCAGTATCCTGCTCGTTTTCCCACTCGAACTGCGCCCGGACGCTGCCCGCCGCAGGCTGAAAGATGAGCGTTCCGTCCCGTTCGGCGCGGGCTGTCCCGATGAGGCCCTGACCGGCTTCTACGGCCTGGCCGGGGACGACGAGCATCGTCCCGCTGACGAGGTTGGTGCGAACGACCGTGCCGGACACCCTGGCCCGGAGGCCGTGGAGCGTCCCGGCCGCGATGTCCGGCACCGGTTTCGCCGCAGCCGCTTCCGCCACCAGCTTTCCCTTCATAAAGTTGAGACTGGCCCAGGAAAATTCACCGCTCTGGAGCAGGGCATATTCTCCGGCGGTGAGCTTTTCCTGTGTGACGGCATTTCCCGGGAAAAGTCCTGCCTCCCACAGGACGACGGCGGCCCGCGCCTGCTGGCCGGGCGTCAGGCCCACCGGTTCGACGAACCAGACAAAACCCTGCAGCCAGAGCAGCAGAGGGAGAAAGATAAGGCATCCGGCCCAGAGTCCCCGCCGCCGGAGAAGGGGACGGATGCAAAAGAAAAGACCCTGCCGTTTTTGGATGCGCAGCCGCACCCGCCGTCTGCGGGCCAGAGCGGCCAGTTTCCGATAATGCCATGCGGCGCACCGGGCCGAGAACCCGCCGGGCAGGGGAACGATGTCGGAGAGGTGCAGCCCGCCAGCGGCCGCAGCAGTCAGCAGACCTTCGGCATCGCCGTTCTGCGCCGCAAAGGTGACGCCTGCCCAGAGCTGAGTCCATTCCATGGTAGAAAGCTCCTATTCCTTTGAAAAATCGGTCCGCAGAATCTGCCCCCGCAGGGTGAGCCTCCGGGTGGAGAGTGTCTCTATCTTCAAATCGTCGCCGTAGACCGTCAGAGTGCCGCACCCCAGCTCGAGACAGAGCTTGCCTTCTTCGTAGGAGCGGATGCGCCGGAACTGCTCGATCTCCATCCTTCTGCCGCTCAGGTAGACCGAAGCCCGTCCGTAGAAGTCCCCGGGCGGCTGACGGAACATCCGCCGGAACCAGCCGCGCAGGGAATGCGTTTGCTCTCGTTTCCTTCCCACGCTGCTCCCTCCCGCCATGCAAACCGCTGCCAATTACCACATATATATGGAAATGGAGGGTGCGCGTATGATTCAGAAAGAGAAAATCCGGGGCGTGGGGTATTTTTTGATGGCGCTGGCCGCGGGTCTGCTGCCGTTTGCCGCGCCGGATGCCTGTGCGCAGGCCCTGCGGGAGGGGCTGGCGCTCTGCGGCGGTCCGCTGCTGCTCTCGCTGTTCCCGTTTCTCATCGTGTCCACGCTGCTCATCCAATGCCCGGCGGCGGATGTGCTGGGGCTGCCCTTCTGTCCGGCGGCAAGACTCATCGGGGTCCGCGCTCCGGCGGCTGGGCGGGTGCTGCTCATCGGATTTTTGGGCGGCTTTGCCCCCGCAGCAAGTGCCGCCGCCGGGGCCGTCCGCTCCGGGCAGCTCACCGCGCGGGAGGCCGATGTGCTCCTCCCGGCCTGTGTCTGTTCCAGCCCGTCCTTTGTGATACTGGCCGTCGGGCAGTCCATGCTGGGCAGTGCAGAGCTGGGCACCCTGCTGTTCCTTGCACAGGTGGCAGCGGGCTATCTGTCCGCCGCGCTTCTGGCGCGGCTGGGAGGGACGCTTGGGTCAAGGACGCACCCCGCTCTCCCGACCGCTTCGCAGCCTCTCCGGCTGGACGGCATCATCGCGCAGGCGGCCCAGACCTACCTCAAGCTCTGCGGCTTCGTCCTGTTTTTCCGGATGCTGGCCGCAGGAGCGGGGGAAGTGCTGCCCTCCGGTGCAGGCGTTTTCTGCGCGATGCTTTTGGAGGTCTGCTCTGGTTGTGACCTGGCTGCGAAAAGCGGCCGGTTCGCCAGTATGCTGTGCTGCGCGGCGCTGAGCGTGCAGGGGCTTTCCGTTCTGATGCAGGTGCGGACCATCTGCCCGCCCGAGATGACCCTCCGCCCGCTCTACCGCGCCCGACTGCTCCATCTGCCGCTTTCGCTGCTGGTATTCTATCTTCTGCTTCCTCAGCGGGCGCAGGAGACGTTCAGCAGCCTGTGCGGCCGCGTGACCACGATGCGCCGCCTTCCGCCCGACTGTGCGCTGCTGGTGTTTCTCGGCTGCTGCTTTGTGGTCTGTGAGCTGAGCCGCGTCCTTGCAAAGGAGCCGAATCAAACACAGAGGGATAAAGTTGCGAATCAATCTTGACAGCTCCCGGCTTTTATGGTAAAATATCACACGTTGCAGAGATCGCAATGTGCTACTGTGGCTCAGCCGGTAGAGCAGCTCACTCGTAATGAGCAGGTCGTCCGTTCGAATCGGATCAGTAGCTCCAAAAATCCTACAAATCAGCGTCAAAATTTGACTGATTTGTAGGATTTTTTCTTATTTAAGCTGACGCATACGAAGAAAACCGCAACAAAAACCGCAACATGAGGTGGCTCAAAATCGAGAATTGAGGCTTTTTGACAAAATTTTCAATGAATTAAGTGATAGATAATTGTTGTGAAATCGGTTTAAGAAAAAGGGCAGAACGGTGGATGTATGAACTTTCCGGAAGAACAGCTGGGTTGTGTTGGACAAAAATTCTCGGATATAGGGCGAAAAATCGAATATATCAAGACACTTGATTTGGTCAGCTGCGTCGCAGAGGTCGAACAGCTCTGCGGCGAGATTCAAGCTGCAACGGAAGAAATGCGGCTCATACTTGCCATGATGAAAGAATAAATAAAGAGCCCCTGCTTCGGATGTTCTCCGAGGCGGGGGCGTTGTCATGTTATGCAGTTAGGGGCGACAGCTCAATGCACGCTCTTCTTCATCCTCGCCATGAATGCATCTGCCTCGATGGCCTCAGGGGTGAAGCTGTTGTTCTTCCACCATGCGGCCAGCGCAGCACCGACGGTAACCCCAGTAGAGATCATCTGCTCAAGCTGGGCATTGTCGATGGGCAGCAAAGGCTTACCCGCTGCGCTGAGCAGCTGATTTGCCAGGGCGAGGCCCAGCACAGCAGTGCGGGTCAAAGTACCGGCGGAGATCTTCTTTTTCATGTCAGTCCTTGCCTTTCTCGGGCGTCTCGGCCCGCTGCTTGAGAATGTCGATGGCCTTGGTGATGGCTGCGGGGATGGGCAGACCCATCAGGCCGGCATTCTCGACGATGGAGATGGCCTCGTTGGCCGAAAAGCCGATGATCGCCGCATCGCGGACGAAGCTGCCGCCGATGATGGTATCCAGTTGGCAGGCCACCAGCACGATGAGCAACGTCTCGCCCTTGCGGATGAGGCCCTTCCAGCCAGCCTTACTTTCCAGCGCGCCGGTCTTGGTCTTGGGGCTGACGTGGAACACGCCCGCCACCACCAGACCGGTGATGTAGTCGATGGCCATAAAGATGACCAGCGTCTGCAGGGCAGTGTCCCAGCCGCCAAACAGCGAGGCGATAACCCCGCCGATGATGCCGATCGCGGTGCAAATGGTATCCTTCATTTTCTTCACTCCTTTACATACTCCACCGGCTCTTATTCGCCCGGGTGTCGATATGCACCCAGCCGGTCTTGCGGGTGGGGTGATTTGCGTCCTTCGGGTAGCGCCCGATGCCGCCCCGGGAGGGCAGCAGGGTCTCGGCGTAGGCGGCCACGGTGGCCACGTCCACGCCCTCAACGTAAAAGTCTGCCGCCCGGCCCAGAAGGTGCTGGCTCGACTTGCTGCCGCCCACGGCGGCATTGTGGGCGGCAGTGCGGTAGCCGCTGGTGATATGTACTGGCTTTCCGAAGTGCTCCCGGATGCACTGGAGCAGCACCACAAGCTCCTCGTCGAGGAGCACGACATCGCTGCCCTTGCAGGCAAACTCCCGCACCCGGAAGCTGGGTGAGAGCTGCCGGGTGGAGTCCCGGGACATGGAATATTCTTTGATAGCGATAGAGAACACGACCTTTCTTTTTAACTTTTTCTTGACAATAGAGAATATATCCACTATAATGTTTATAGGATAAATCCTCTATGAAAGGATGCGAAGATGTGCAGGAGTATGAAATTGAGTTCTATAACCGGCCTGATGGAACAGAACCGGCTAAGGATTTCATCTTGAACCTCGACAAAAAGATGCAAGCCAAGGTCTTGCGCACCGTGTCACTTCTCGGCGCAGAAGGGCCTTTTCTGAGAGAGCCATACTCCAAGGCGCTGGACGATGGGATTTTTGAGATACGCACCAAATTTGGCTCTGACATTACCCGAGTCCTCTACTTCTTTGTGGTCGGCAAAAAGGTCATTCTGACCAACGGTTTTGTAAAGAAGACTCAGAAAACACCGCCAGCCGAGATCGAGCTGGCAAAAATGTACCGTGCCGATTACCTCACCCGAAAGGAGAAACACAGATGAGCAATTTCAATGAATTTCTTGCCGAACAGATGAAAGACCCCGAGTTTAAGGCAGAATGGGATGCCCTCGACCCCGAATTTACAGTCATCGAGGCCATCCTGAAGGCTCGGAAGGAGAGTGGTCTGACTCAGAAGCAGCTCTCTGAGCGTACAGGCATAGCACAGACCGACATCAGCAAGCTGGAGCGGGGCAACGCAAACCCTTCGCTCCGTACTCTCCAGCGCCTTGCAGCGGGAATGGGAATGAAAATAAAACTGGAGTTTGTTCCTGTGTCAGCAAAGTAAATATGGTTTCTCCCAGCAGCCCCCACCCCGGGGCTGCTTTTTGTTGCGGCGGGGTCAGTAGTAGTGGTAGCCCTCGACAGTGCAGTAGTCATCACTGTTATCCTGCGGATAATAAATGCTGATGTTTCCCTCGGCTGAAAATGTGACCTTTGCATAATTGCTGGACGCTATCGAACTGTTGTACCTTGAATGTTGCATCCACGATACATGACCTGAGCCTCCTCGGGCAACCCGTGCCGTTTTTTGCTGCGAGTAAGCGATAGAACTTGTAAAAGCCAAAGCCATAGGCTTCACCACGATATAGTCCACCTCTGCCGGGGCAGTGGTGCTCATACCGCTGGAAGCGCCCATGGCCGCACTCCAAACTAACTTCCCGTCCATGTACATCATCCTCTCTTTCTCTTTTTTGCTCATGCCGCCGCTGACAGCCACACTTCCCAGCGCCATCCTCAAGCCCCCCTTTCGGCGGAGGCGGCCTCTGTGTCTGCCCCGGCAGCGCCGGGGGCGGCAGCGGCGGTCTCGGTGTCCGTGCTCCTGTCGGCCACGCCCCACTCTGCCCGCAGGGCGGCGAGGGAGGCGTCCCTGTCGGGGGCCGTGCCGGCCAACAGGGAGAGCAGCAGGGCCTTGGCGTTGTCACTCAGGCCCTCGCCGGGGTCGCCCTGCGGGCCGGGTTCACCGCGCGGCAGAGTCAGGCAGAGCTTGCCGTCCCGGATGCCGGCGGCGGGTGTGTCGCCGGTGGTCACGCTGCCGATTCCCTCCACCGCCGCGCCGCAGGCGGCTGCGATGCCGTCCTCCAGACGGTTGAGCACGTCGGCAAGGTTGATCTTCATGCCGCTGGAAAAGTGATGTTTGGTATACTTCATGCTGCACCTCCGTTATAAGGTCATATCGCCCAGGGTGGTGTCACCCAGAGTGCTGGTGTCGTCGGTCTCGGTGCTGCTGTCGGCGATTTGGCCCAGCAGGCTCACCTGCATCTGGATGTCCCCCTCCGGGACGTTCTCGGCCCAGAAGGTGACAGTACCCGCCCCGGTCTCGCAGACGCCCGCGAGGCCCGCCGCCACCGCCACGGTGAAGGTCTCCGGGGTGGGTACGGCGGAGGGGACGTTTGCCTCTCTCGCTGCCCGCAGCTCTGCCGTCTGCTTGTAGGCGTAGCCGGGTACGTCGGTGCATTCGGCCCAGCTGTCCGCCGTCAGGGTCACCGGCCAGATGCCCAGATAGCCGCCGGTGTAGCTGGCCAGCAGGCTGTCGCAGAGAGCCGCCGTCTCTTTGGCTTTCGCCAGCGCCTGCCGGCCCAGCTCGTCCATGGGGATGCCGGTGACGCCGTCCCGCATCAGGCCGCACAGGGCCTCGTCCGCCCGGGTGTCGGTGAGGTTGGCGGCGGTCAGGGCCGTCTGGCCCGCCGGGCGGGAGACCTCGGCGAGGCAGAGGTCATAGACCATCTCGGTGCGGGAGAGGTCCGGGCCTGCCGGCTCGGAGGACGGCGCGCCCTGCAGCACTTGCAGCGAGGTGTTGCGGCTGGTAGCGTCATACCGGAGCACGACGCGGTCGATGCGGGGCAGAGCGCTGTCCGCGAGGGGCAGCGTGAGGGTCTGGGCCTCCCGCATGGTGACGCTGAGGCCCACCCACCGACTGACGTGCATCCACGCCTGCCCCGCGCTGACGGTGAGGTCGGTACTGCCATCGGCGGCAGCGGCCACCGCGAAATCGATGTCGGTGCTGTAAACGCCGCTGGTGCGCCCGGCAAAGTAGGCCGCAGCATCCTCGGCGTCATAGGTGATGCCGCCCAGCGGGTAGGTAATAATTCCGGGGGAGCTCAAGCTATCGCCTCCTAGATCTTGTGCCAGACGGGTGTACCCAGCCGCGCGGTGCGGGTGGTGCCGTCGGTCTGGCTCTGAATGATGATGTCGGCCACCCGGACGGTGGCCTTGTAGCCGAGATCCGGCAGAGAGCAGAAGCAGACGTCCCCCGGCTCGAGGCCGTCGGCGTCCAGCGTCATCTCGATGCTGCCGGTGCGGAGCTGTTCGAGGAGCTTCGACGCGCCCCGGTCGGCCAGCCTTTTGAGGTAGCTGGCGCTGGTATTCGTCTCGCTGTCCTCGGGCTGGACGTCCCGGGCGTCGATGATCATCTCCCGGCGCTCCGCACCGGCAGCATCGGTGTCGCCCGCCCAGACCATGGCCCGGTCTTTGCCCTCGCCCGCCCCCAGCACGAGGGCCACGTTGGCATAGCTGCCGTCGCCGAAGGCCCAACTGGCCTCTTGTAAACTGCCCCACTTGGTCGAAAAGCGGTTGTTGGGGTCGGCAGTAGGCCGCCAGACCTCGAACACGAGTTTTTTCGCACTGTTTTTACCTATGAGGATGACCCGGAAGCCCAGGTCGCAGGCTGCACCCACCGTTTTGAAGTAGTCGAAGAGGGTATTCCCCGAGGTCTGCTGCTCAAAAGTGGTGTCAAAGCCCTTCGGCTCGGCCACCTCCAGCCGGGGCCACGGGGCGGCAGACTTGGCGAGGGCTAGCATGGCAGCCTCGGCGTTCTCGTTTTTCACGGCAGCCACGCTGACCCGCTTGGTGTAGATCCACGTGGCCGGGTAGCCGGTGACGACGAGGTTGGCGTCCTCGTTCTCGTTGCTCCGGTGACAGATGCGCATGGGTACACGGGTCGCGGCGTCGGTGCGGACGAGCCAGCGGCCCTCCCGCAGGAGCGAGAGGTTCTCCTCGGTGGGGCGGACTTCCAGAGTGAAGCTGCCTTCGGAGTTGTAGGGCTCATCCCAGTACACCGACACCCATACGTCGATATTCCCGAGGCGGGCGAGGGTCGTTTCATCCAAGACGTCGAATGTCATACCAACACCTCCGGCAGGATGCCCACCACCATCGGGTAGAAGGAGATGGACGCCTGCAAGCCCTCCCTGCCGCTGGCGGCGTCGGCGGTGAGGACGTTATCGCCGGGGTGCAGCTCCATGAGGTCGCTGTCCTCGTCCAGCAGGGCGAAGGCGTTGGTCTCCACGCCGCCGGAGATGAGCTTGACGGCCAGACGGTCGGTGGTGGTGCGGTAGATCTCCAGCACGTCCCCCTTGTTCAGGGTGGTGTCAAAGCCGATGTGCTCCCCGGTGGTGCTGTTGCGGATGGCGGGGTTGACCACGATACCCGAGGAGCGGAGCTTCGCGGTGAAAGGCACCGGCAGCGCACCAGGGTTGCGCACGTTGAGGAAGTAGCTCTGCCGCCACTCGCTGTACCGGTGGCTGTCGTAGCAGAGCGGGAAGCGGAACTGGGGTACGAAGCCGCCCATGACGGCGTTCTGGCTCTCGAGGCTGTACCAGTAGGGCTTCGGGCGGTAGAGCATGAAGTCCAGACGGGGGTATGGGTGGAGCTGGACGGTGTAGGGGGTCTTTTGCAGGAAAAACCGGGAGAAGTATTTGTCCCCGAAATAGGCCGTGCCTGAGGTGAAGAAGGGCAGCAGCTGCAAAAAGCGGTCAGCCTGCGCCTCCCCGTCCGGCCCCCAGAAGTCCGCGATGACCTCGTGGGCCACGCCTTCGACGCTCTGCCCCTCTACCGTCACACCCTGCTGGTTGACGCCCTGCGCCGTCTTGAGGGTGACGTCCACGCCCGAGAGGTTGTCGATCTGATAGGGGATGCCGTAGTCCCACCCGAGGTCGAGGGATGCCCCGGCGTCGGTGACTAATCGGAGATGGTCTTTGCGCACGGGTGGATGGCCTCCTTTCAGCGGCTCTGTGCCTTTGCGCGGTCGGCCTCCCAGCGCGCTTCGCGCTGAAGGTCGGCGGCTGTGTGGGCCTTGGAGTAGATGTTCTGGGTGATGTTGGTGTTGCCCTCGCCCTCGCGGTAGCTTCTGGCCGCAGCGGCGACCTGTGCCGTGCCGGATGCTGCCACCCGGCTGCTCACGGCCATGTTGTCGCTGAGGACAAGGGCGTTTGCGCTCTTGACCAGCTTGGCGAGGGACTTGTTTATTTCAGTAAGCTTTGCGGTGTTGGCGTCGATGGTGTCCGTCAGCTTGTTCGACCCGTCGGTGATGCTGGGGGTGTCGAGGTCGAGGCCGGAGCTGCCGCCCCCCCCCCCGCCGCTGCCGCCAGAACCGCCGGAACTGCTGTGGCTTCCGCCCAGCTTGGACACGATGGCCGCGATGGCGACGCCCAGAGCGACAGCGGCAGCGGCCACCACGAGGCCTGCCGGGATGCCGAAGAGGGTGGAGGTAAGGGCCGCGCTGATGGCGGCCAGCATCCCTTCGACGGCTGCGCCGATGGTGCCGATCATGCCGGCGAAGCCCGCATAGATGGCCGGGAACATACTCAGCAGACCGCCGGAGAGGCCGGCGCTGATGGCCTTGGCCGCAGCGGCCAGCGGGGCCTTGAGGGTGCCGAACACGCTTTTCAGGGTGCCGCCCATCTTGACGGCCATGGAGGAGATGTCGCCGAACCTGCCGGTGATGCCGTCAAAGAGGGACTGCCCGAGGTTCCACGCCGTCTGCGCCAGACTGCCCGCCGCGTCCCCGAGAACGCCGTTCAGGGTGTCCACGAGGCTCAGGGCGTAGCTTGTGAGCTGCTGCTTCTGGTCAGCGGTCAGGCCCGAGTAGAGGGCGGATGCCGCCCACTTGCCGATGCCCACCCAGTCGCCGGATTTGACGGCGCTCCACAGGGTATCGACGGTGCCCAGCACGCCCTCGCTGGCCCGGTCCTTTATCTCGCTCCACAGGCCGTCCAGTGTCTTGGCGGCGCTGTCCTTGATGGTCTCGGCCACCTGCTCGGTGCCGTCGGCGGCGATGGTCTTGACGGTCTCCACCGTGCGGAGCGCCCCGTCGATGACCTTGTCCTGCGTCTGGGTGATGACCTGCTGCTGTTCTGTGGTGCCGTCTGCCAGCGTCTTGGTGACGGTCTCGGTCGTGGTCTTGATGCCGTCCGCGAGGGCCGTGGTGGTGGCCGTCACGGTGTTCACCACATCACGGACGGTCTCCATGGTCTGGCTGACCGTCCGCTTGCCGTCCGCCGCGATGGTCTCCACGGTCTTTACGTCCTTGAGGACGCCGTCTACCATCTGGCGGCTGGTGGAGGTGATGGTCTGCTTCTGCTGGGTCGTGCCGTTGGACAGCGTTTCGGTGACAGTCTCGGTCGTGGTGGTCACGCCGTCCTTGATTGCGGTGGTGGTGTCGCTGACGGACTTGATGATGTCCGCCGTAGCCTGTTTTGTGCTCTTGGCGGCAGAGGTGGCCGCAGCGGCCGCAACGGTGGCAGATGCCGCCGCGCCGGAAGAGCCGAAACTGCTGGCCGCGTCGGCTTGAGACTGTGCGACCCGCTCGTTGTGCTTGTCGAGGCGGTTCTGGCTTGCCTTATCTCTTTTCGACTGCTGATAGCTGCCGATAGAGTCGGAATAAGCCTCGTTGTAGGCATCTTTTGCTGCACCGAGGCCGTTTTTCAGAGAGCCCAGAGCGGCGGCTGCACCCTTGATGCGGGCCACCAGCTCATTGATCCAGTCCACCACCGAACCGATGACATTCGAGGCTGTCTTTTGAATGGCCGAAAATGCTGAATCGACTGCGGAGCGGAAGGTCTCGCTGGTGTGGTAGGCAGTCACCAGCCCCGCAGCCAAAGCGGCCAGAGCGGCCACCACAAGCCCGATGGGATTGGCCGAAAGCACGGTATTCAATGCCGCCTGTGCCACTTGCAGACCGGTAGCTCCTGCGGCGGCAGCTTTATGGGCCGCAGCCATCGCGGTGGTGGCAGTGGTATGCAGCGCCGTGATAGCTGTAGCTGCTGCCACGGTCGCCTTATAGCTCAGCACTGCCGCCGTGACGGCCACGACCGCAGCCGTCAGGATGCCGATGGTCTCCTTGAGCGCGGCCATCTTGCTGTCGTCCTCGGTGATGGAGACGACCAGCTCGTTTGCCTTGACGATGATGTCCCCGAGAGCCGAGAAAAGCCCGCTGGTCAGCTCACCCGTCAGGGCGGCTACGTTGTCCTTCAGGGTAGACAGCCGCCCGTTGAAGGTCTGGCTGGCTTCCAGCATACCGTTGTAGAACTGCCCGCCCTCGCTGGTGGCAGCAGCCACGGCGGCTTCCAGCTCATTGAAGCTGACCTTGCCGTCCGAGATGCGCTTGTAGAGGGCGCTCATGCTCTCGCCGGTGGCGTCGCAGATCTGATTGAGCGGGTTGAAGCCCGCGTCGATCATCATGTTGACGTTTTCCAGCGTGACCTTCTGGGCCGAGGACATCTTGCCGTAAGCCCGCACGAGGGTCTGGAGCTTGTCCGCGTTGCCCAGCGAAATATCACCCAGACGTTTCAGTACGCCGGTGGTGTCGTCCGCCGCGACGCCGAACTGTAAGAGGGTCTGGGTTCCCTCGGTCAGGTCGGACAGGGAGAAGGGCGTGCTTGCGGCCATCCGGCGTATCTCTTCCAGCTTCTCGGCGGCAAGCTGTTCGTCGCCCAGCATGACCTTGAAGTTGGTCAGATAGCTTTCCATGCTGCGGTTGTAGTCCAGACCGCTCTTGACCACGCTTTGCAGGCTGGATGCAGCTTTCTTGGCAAAGTCCGCGATGAGCTGGCCTGCGGCCACTGTCCACTTGCTCGTGGCTTTCTCAGCCGGGTCACTGTTGAGCTTTACTTCGCCGGTGATGGAAAAATCTGCGGCCAATGTGTCCACCTCTCTTTACGAAAAAGAGCGCAGGCACAGTGGCACAGGCTTAGAGTTTTATTTCGATTTCTTTGCGGCAGGCCGGGTTCTTGCATTTGACCCAGATGCCCCGGGCGCTGGCTTCCGGGATGGCCCAGACCGGCAGAGGCCGGCCGCACAGGGGGCAGAGCACCGGGGCGCGGTCAGCGCCGGAAGCGGGCCGCAAAGGCTTCGTTGCGGTCTTGCAGGGTGACAATGCGACCGCATCCTTTCCGCAGGGCGGCGGGCAGAGCGAAGCGTTCCTTCAGCTCGGCATGCCGCTCCCGCTCTTCGCCCTGAAACTGCGTGAGGTCAGCCGTCCGGAACCCGATGATCTTCACCAGCTGGGTCTCCTCGGGCAGGTTCGACATGAGGGCCTTGAACCGCCACCAGTGGAGCCTTGCCCGGGTGACATCGATGCCGTATGCCTGCTGGAACGCGGCCACGATGGCGGGGCCGTCGGTGACGTAGTCCAGCGCCAGTTCCTCGGTGCGGCTGCTGCCGGGGCGGTCGGATACCTCCTGCGGGCCTGCGGTGTAGAACTCCACCAGCGCCTTGAAAGCGTCCACCTCTTCCTCCGGCGGGACGGCCACGCGGTAAAACCGGCGCATGGTTTCCCGGGCCAGCTCAGGCAGGCCCTTTTCGTCCTCCGGAAGGCGGAGATACTGCCCGTTGAACCAGACCATAGGCCGGAAATCCCAGTCGATGGGCCTGCCGGCCCAAGTGCGGGGCAGGTTGTCCAGCAGGATGTCAGCCATTTTCCAGAGCCGCCAGCTCGGTCAGAAGCTGTCTGCGGCGGGTGGCCTTATCCACCCGCTCGACCATCTGGGCGGCGGCAGGCTGGGCCGGATAGCTCACGGGCGGCTTGTGCTTGTCCTTCTGGCGCTTCTCAGCCCGGCGCTGGGCGCGGTTCTGGGGGACGGCCGCCGGGCGGGAATACCGCGCCTTTTCGGCAGCGGCTGCCTGCGTGATCTCGTCGAGGACGTCGTACAGACGGCTGACATCGTTTTCGTTCAGCCCCAGACGGGCGGATGCCCCTGCGCCCAGGATCTTGTCGAGGCCGCGCATGGAAACGCGGGCCTGTGCGCGGAGACGGTCGCCCAGGCGGACGTTTTCCCTCTCACAGCGCTCATTCTCAGCTTCACTCTCCCGGGTCATCTCGTCCAGTGCGTCCTCCAGACGGTCGAGGTCGTTGGCGTTCAGAAGCGAAAAATCAAATTCCTGTCCATGGATCAGCATTTATCGGTGCTCCTTTCTCTCAGCCCGCGACGGCGGTGTTATAGTCGAACTCAGCCGGGGTGCCGATGCCCTTGAAATCGGCGGCAAAGGTGGCATTCGCGCCGGCGCTGCCGCCCACATCGCTGGTCAGGATGAGCGCGCCTTCGCCCTTCTCGCCCTTGCCGGTGCGGAGAGAGAAGTAAACATAAGGCACCACCACGCTCTGGCCGGAGCCGAACGCGATCTTGTGGGAGAGCAGAAAGTCCTGAAAAGCATCGCCCACGTAGCGGTCGCCCTGAATGGAGAGGGTGCGCTGGACACTGCCTTTGGTGGTGACAGGGCCGGTGCGGATGTAGGTGTTGTCGGAGGTGGAGGCGTTCAGTGCGCCGCTGTGCTCCCGCACGTGGTCGGCACAGACCACCCAGTTTTTCACGTCGGTCTGGCTGGCCTCGGTCTGGACGGCCAGCAGGAAGTCGTCGGTGGTCTCCACGCCGGTATAGTCGGCGCTGGGGGTCAGGCCCGACAGCTTGACGGCTTCGGTAACAGTCATAGGAAAAACTCCTTTCGTTTCAGCCCTTGGGCTGGTAATATTCGAGCCGCAGCTGCAGCTGCATCTTACAGCTGCCCGCGCTGGCCGTGACGATGTAGCCGCTGGACGTCACTGAAACGCGCAGCGCTTCCTTGCGGCCATCCAGCCGGGGCAGATGATGCCGGTCGTTCTGGGCCAGCACCCATTCGGTCAGCTGCTCAAAAAAGCCGCTGTTCGCGATCTGGACGCTCTGGGCCTCGCTGTAGTCGCGGCGGGAAACGAAGATGTAGCTCTTGGCGAGGTTGCGGCCGGAAAAGAAAACAGCCGTCACCGGGTCGGTGGGGCTGTCCTCGATGGAAAACTCGGCCACAGGCTCCGGCGAGAGGCCGGAAATGCGGAAGGCTGCGCCGTTTTCGCCCTGTTCCTCGGCGATGAGAGGGCAGGTCTTGAGCCATTCCCGCATGGCCGTGATGGTGGCTTTCTCGCTCATAAGTGGCCCATCCCTCCCCAGAAGGTCGTGACGGCCTTGGCCCCGAAGAGGGCCAGATGTTCGCCCACATCGGCAAGTGCCCGCTGGCCCCAGTAGGAGCCGCGCAGACCCTTGTACTTGTCGGCTTCCTGCCCGCGTTCTTTGTTGCCCATGAAGGTGTGCAGGTCGGTGCCCTCGGCATGGAGGTAATACTGCTTTCGGGCGTAAGGGGTGTTGTACACCAAAAGGCCCTCGTCGTACTTGGAAGCGGTCTGGACGCCGTTTTTCAGCTGGCCGGTGTCGAAGGGAACGTAGCTGTCGATGAGCCGCGCGGCCTCCTGCGCAAGGGCGAACTGGGCCTTTTGCAGGGCAGCGGTCTTTTCTGCGCCGAAGTCGGGGCGCCAGCTCAGCTCCATCCGGATGCCGTCCACCTGATATTTCAGGCCGTAGGGCTGGTCAAAAATGGGCTTGGACATGAGGTGTCAGCTCCCTTCCACATGAAAATGCGGCAGCGGGACGCCCCGGTCGTCCGAGACATCCGCCACCGTACAGCAGATGTGCGTTTTTTCGAGGGCGGCATATTCGGCCTCGGTCAGGCTGCGGACAGCGCCGCAGAGGAGCTTGCTGCCCCGCTTGAGCGTCCAGTGTGCGGCTTTCTCTGCCGGTGTCAGGCGCGCCCACTGGGGATAGGGCAGATAGCCCGGCGCAGGCGGGAGGCGGATATGCACCACCCTCTGGGGGTCGCCGGAGGCCGAGGTGCGGCGCGTCTCCCGCCAGCTGCACCCCGTGAGCACCTTGCAGACCGGCCGGTCTGTTTCGGTGGCAATGTCATGCAGCAGCATGACGACGGTGACGGGCGTCTGCATCAGAAACACCCCCGATACAGCAGATTGTGCGGGTCGCTGCCCAGTGTGTTGGCGAGGATGTACGCCGCCTCTGCCGCCAGCCGTGCGGCCAGTGCGCCGGAGGTGAAGGTCATGGACACGCCATCGTTGGAGACGCTGGACGCGCCGGGCGGCGTGCAGGCTCTCTGCACGGCGTTCGCTGCGTCGATGATCTGGATGCAGGCGTCCGCCAGTGCCTCTGCACAGCCTTCGCACACTGCGGCGTGGCCCTCGGCCCGGCCAAAGGTCATCCGGTCGATGAGCCGGGACGCCCGTGCGGCCAAAGGGGCAAAGGCGGCTTCGTCCAGCGTGCCGCCGGCGGCTGCATACTGGTCATAGGTGCAGTAATTCAAAAAAATCAGCTCCTTTCAGGCTCCCCTGTTAGGGGAGCTGGCTGCCGTCGGCAGACTGAGAGGTTCGGTCACGCTTTCTTCTTGATGAGGATGGTCTGGGGCTTGGTGACTTTGAAGGCGTAGACCTTGCGGCCCTTGACTGCGGACGCGCCGATGTACTTGCTGGAACCATTGAGATCCTGCACATGGACGGGGACGGCCCACTCGTCGATGAATGCAAACCAGTTGGGATGACCGGCGATGTACTCCACGTTCTCGCCGAGGGTAGAATCCTCAAAGACGGTGAAGCCTGCGATGCGGCCCACAGCGCCGGTCTGGACGACAGCATCGCCAAGGTCAGATGCCTTGATGAACTCGGGACTCTTCAGCAGCAGACCATAGATCTCGGGGGAGACCAGCAGCCAGCGGCCCTCGGTGGGGACATGGACGGTGGAGAGCTTGGTGCGGGCGTCCACGACGTTGCCGTAGATGGTCTTCTCGGTCAGGGCGGTGGTGGTGCCGAAGGCCGTGCCTGCGGTGGTCAGCTCCGCAGAGCCGTCGGAATCCACCTGCAGCGCCAACGAATAACCGGCACTGTCCAGACGGTCAGCCACCAGATCGTCGGGGACGCTGGCGGCGTCGAAGCCGTCGATGATCTCATTGACGGCCTTGTCCTTGTCGATGTTGACGGTGAGATAGGTGGTGTCGCCGCCGGTCAGCTCTGCGCCGGTCTGCTTGTTGTAGTCGTTCACAGTGACTTCGGTGTCACGGACGGGGACTTTGACGGAACCGGCCTTGGGGCTGCCCTCATAGCGGTTGTTGCAGATGACGCTGACCTTCTTGACCAGCGTCGCCCGGAGCTTGAGGTCAACCAGCTTGGAATAACGAACCTGTGCTTCGTGTGCCATAATGTTTCCTTTCTATCAGTCGATCTTGATGCCGGGGTTCATCGCCTTGAAGGCAGCGGTGACGGCATCGGTGTCGCCGGTGGGCGGAGTGCCGTGCTCTGCGCCGCTGGAAACGTGGACGCTGCCGCCCTCTGCGGCCTCGCCGAAAGCCCAGGGGTTGGCCTTTGCAGCTTCTTCCAGCGCCTTGTCGATGTCGGTGGTGCGGTCTTTGGAGGACTTGAGGGCCTCCATGTCCAGCAGGGCGCGGACGGCCTTGACGCTGCGGCCCTTCTTGCCCATGATGGCGGTGTTCAGGGCCGAGTCGAAGGCGAAGCCGTCCGCCTGTGCCTGCATATCGCCCCGGAGCTTGGTCAGCTCGGCCTCGTACTCGTCCGGGGTCTTCTTGCCGTCGAACTTGGCGAGGCCGTCCTGCGCGGTCTTGAGCTGGGCCTGTGTGTTTTCGAACTGGGTCTTGAACTGTTCGGCGGCGGTCTTCTCGCGGTTGATGTCTGCGCCGTTTTCGCTCATCAGCCAGTTGAGCTGTTCGTCGGTGATGCCGGGAATCTTTGCCTTTACGTCTTCACGCTTCATAAGTAAACCCCTTTCTTTGGGTGAAACTACGGTTTGTTGACGCGGTTCGCCTTCCGCATGTTGCTGGGCAGGGTACGCGCTGCCCGCCGCGATGGTGCCGTCTGCCGGAATCGAACCGGCGGCCCGCTGCTTACGAGGCAGCTGCTCTGACCAATATGAGCTAAAAACGGCATGAAAAAAGCGCCCCTGCCCGGATGGGCAAAGACGCTCGCGGTATTTGGTTATTAGTCCCAGTCAGCATAGTGCGGACACTTGAGGCAGCTTTTGTGGGCTTCATCCCAGCCGCAGGGCGGGGTCTTTTCGGGTGGCAGCATCAGGCTGTCGTTGCCGATGTTGGAAATATCCCAACAGAGGCCGTCTGCGATCTCGTGGTTGAAGATGGGGCAGAATAGCATAGGGTCGGGAATCGGGGTCGTATTAAAAACCATGCTTTTTCATAACCTCCACAACTTGCTTGCCGCCTTCATCCAGCCAGCCTAACGTGCCGATGGAGCCGTCCTGCTTGATAACAATAAAGCCTTTATCGGAATAATAAGAATGCTGCGTGCCGTTGCGCTGACGGATGGCAAGGATGGCGTGCTCGGCGATTTCGTTGGCCTGTGCCAGACTTATCTGCCGCCTTCCCATCTGTTCCAGTGCGTGTCCTTCAAAATTAAGAGTATCGGGAAGGGTGGGCGGAGATACGGCTGTTCCGGTCAATTTGATTTTACCATTTTCACGAAGAGAGGTCAAATCATTGTTGACTGCATCAAGCCGCTCCTGTTTCAGGGCTACATAGCTGGCCCTGCTTGCCTCACTCCGCCCAAATCCATGTACACTTATCCGGGCGCTGTCCACTCTGCCGCCGGTGGCCCGAGTGAAGCCTGCAAGGCTCTGCCGGGCCTGCCTCAGCTTCACGGTGCTGGCGGTGGTGTCAGCCCCGGCGGCGTCCTCGGCCAGATACCGGCGTTTCCACTTGCGGACGGCCCGCTCCCAGGCCCGCTGCATCTGGCTGATCTCGTAGCGGGTGTAGAGCCCGCCGTCATACTCGATGTCCCGGGCATTGAGGGCTTCAAGGCTCTCCTGCGTCCATGCGGGCGGGCTGCCCAGCTCCGGGAACACCACGAAGAAGGTGTGGCGGCAGTTCCAGCCGCAAAGCCCCGCGCCGGTGCCGTAGCCGGTGGCCGACTCGAAATCCTCGTAGTGCTGGCCCAAGTAGTCCACAGCCCCGCCCCGGTGGTAGCGCCTGCCCTGCCACACAGCATGACTGGGGCGCGCCCCGCCGTGGGCCGTCACCTCGACGAAGCTGGCCCCCATCTCGTCCATCCGGGCCTCCTGAAGCTTTGCGCCGGTCTGATTCACGCCCGTGAGCACGGCACGTCGGCAGGCCACCTCCAGCGTGTCTCTGTGGCCGCTGGGGTAGGTGACGTAGGGCATGGAGTCGGCAAGGCCGTCCACCGCGCGCTTGACAGCGGTCTTGTAGTCGAACGCGCCGCTGCTCACTTGGAGCCACGCCCTGTCCAGCGCCTGCTCGAAAGCCCCGGAGACGGTGTTTGCCGTGGTGGCGGTGAGGTTGGAGAAGCTGCCTGCCGTCTGCCGATAGCCCGCGTTGAGCAGGTTTTGGAGCGGTGTCGATTCTTCGAAGGGCGTTGGCTCTTTCCCGTAATGGTAATAGATCTCATCCTCGGCTTCCAGTGCGGCGGTCGCGGCCTCCTTCATCAGGCGGCGGATCTCGGCCTCGCTCTTGCCGGTATACCGGGCCAGAAGCTTCACCATATCCTTGCGGACGGCCTCGGTCTGCTGGTAGCGCCAGAGCTGCCAGTTCGCCGTCGGCGTCAGGGCGTCCATCTTGCCGATGCGCCGGGCCACGTCCCGCAGGATGTCGTCCTCGGCCTGCTGCCAGAGCATTACGAGACGGTCGGGTGCATGGTCGAGGTAGTCCGGGGCCAGCATCAGGCACCCCCGCCGAAGGTCAGCTCAGGCTGGCGGTTCTCGGCGGCGGCTTCCTGCGCCAGTCTGCGGGCATCCTCTTCGGAGATGCCGTACCGGGCCGAGAGATACTTGTAGCGGGGCAGCAAGCCGCTGAGGGCATCATCTCTCATCTGGGTCATACGGGTCTCGGCATCGGTGATATAGCTGTCGTCCCAGTTCACCGAGATGGGAGTGTCGGGGACGACTGTAGCCTTCTGCAAGTCTTTTGCAGCCCAGAGGATGGCCCGGATGATGGAGATCAGAGCGCCCTCGATGGGTATCTGGTTCTTGTTGGCGCTGGCTACGAGATCCTGTCGGCTTCCGTTGTACTCGGTGGCCGTGGTGACTTTGCCATTCTCGAAATCGTACCGGTGACAGCCCAGCCCGCACTTGAAGGAGAACAGGTTCAGCATATCCTGCACGGACCGGTGATTCTGCTCCACGCGGAGGTCGGGGTTGTACTCGTGGTACTCGCTGTGCTGGTCGAGGCTGCTTTCCTTGCCGGGCAGATGCACAAACTGGCTCACGACATCGTCGTCCGGCGGGATGGAGTGCTCCACTCCCTTATCGTCCACCACCTTGCGGCAGATGTCGGAACTGTAGAATATTTTCTTGTGGCCGAGGCGGATGTCCTCGCGGTAGTTGTCAAAGGCAAGGTCCACGCCCTGCGCCTCTTCCAGCGCCTCTGCAAAGACGCTCATGCCCAGCCCGCTGCCGCCGTCGAGGTTCTTGACAGCACCCGGGCTGAACAGCGCAAACCAGGGCGGGGAGCCCTCTACCGTGACGCTTTCCACCGTGCCTTCCGGGGGCTTCTCGACCGGAGAAAACACCGGCGTGCCGGACGTGGAGTCGGTGACGCGGAACCATTCGTTGCGGATGGTGCGCTTCTTTTCGTTGCCGGTGTGAGTCTGCAAGTAAATGGCAGGCTTGCCGTCCATCAGACACTCGGAGACAAAGGCCGCTTCGGTCACGATGCCCCGCTCCAACCGCAGGGGGAGAATGCAGGGGGCCGGGTCGTAGTCCAGCCGGAGCCGGACGTCCGGGCTGGGGACTGCCTTGCCGTTTACGACGGTCATATTCTCGACGCTCAAAACAAAAGCGCCTGTGCCGGACCAGAATGCTTTCTCGACCAGCGCGTTGGCGTTCGTCCAGAAATTCAGGTCGCGGAGCAGTCCGCCCACCTGCTGCTCATCGTCGCCCAGAAGATACCGGGCGGTGGCTGCGTCCGCGATTTGAAACGTGGTGCGGTCGTTCAGCAGCAGATTTGCCCAGTCCTCACAGACCCGCTTGGGCATCCGCAGGGAGGCGATGGTGCGCTTTTTGGTACCGTCGGCATACTTGGCGGCGCGGGTATGAACGCCGGGTACGTTGCCTTTCCACCATTGCCGCCATGTCTCGATCTGGCTGTAGTAATCGGCATCCAGCTGCCACCCGCGCGTCTTATGCAGATGATCCAGAAAATCGGTGATGTTCATGTGTTCGTCAACCTCTTGAAATCGCGCTCGATGGTGTACTCATAGGCGTCCAGTGTGTCGATGTCGGTGCTGCCGTCGTCGAGGCGCTCATCTACGCCGGGATGTTTGCCGCTGTAAAGGGCCGTAGCGAGGGCATCCCGCAGGGTGGCAGCTTCCGGCATGAGCCAGAAGCGTCCGCCGCCCATCAGGATGCAGGTGAGCCGGATGCGGTCGGTGATTTTTATCTTAGCGCTGTTCTCCACCCGGTCAGCAAGCCAGCTCAGCTTGCAGCGGCGCAGGCGGGCGCGGATATGGTTTATCAGGGTCTGCTCAGCGCTGTCGCAGAAGATGTACTGGATCTCCCCATACCGGGCAAAGACCGCGATGCAGAACTCGATGAGCTTGTCGGCCAGATAGTCGGCATCCTGCGCCACCGGGTCGATGCGCTGGGACGCCAGCCCCACAACGCCGGACCAGCCCGGCAGAATGGCGGTCGCCACGAAGGCGTGCTTCGAGCCGTTGCCGCCGAAGTCCACGCCAATACGGATCCGCCACGGGTGCAGCTGTTTCTCGGCGGGCCAGAAAAAACGCCCATCCCCGGCGGCGAGGCTGTCGGCCAACAGGCGGTAGATAACGCCGTTGGCTGCCATCCACTGCCCGAGGATGAAGCGGTTATAGTAGACGGTGCCGGTATACTCTTTTTTCAGGTCGGCCACGAACTGGGCCGGAAGAGTCGGATTGTCGTCGATGGTGTACGCCTGGCAGTAGATGTCCGCGTCGCTGTCGAGGAATTTCTTGAACCAGTGGGAGGGGCTTTCCGGATTGCAGGTTCCGTCGAAGTGGCTGTGGGGGCAGGACAGGCGGCTCTTGAGCATTTGGAAAACGCCCTCGTCCCAGGTGGTGATCTCGTCGCCGTAGGCATACTCGAAGGCCGCGCCCTGGATGCGGGCAATGTGCTTTTTGTTGTCGGCACCGAGGACATAGACCTTGTGGCCGAAGAGCTGCACGATGTTGCCAGAGGCCGAGGTGCGGACGACGCCCACAAGCTCCGGCCCCCAGAGGCCGCGCATGGGCTCCAGCACGTTGCGTTCCAGCGTGCCGAGGGTGTTGCCCAGCATGACCAGCAGGCCCTCGCCCCGGGCCGCACAGATGCGCTTCGGGATGGTGACGGCGCAGTCAAGATAGGTCTTGCCGGAGCGGGTCGCCCCGGTCTTGACATTCCAACGGTGATTGCAGTTGCGCAGATATTCCTGCTGAAATTCAGTCAATGGCACTGTCCACGCCTCCCAGCAGCTCCTTCGCCTTTGCCAGTGCATCGGCGGCGGGGTCTTCCTGTACGGTATCCTCGCCCAGCATCTTGAGCAGCACCGACGCCGCCTGCGGGTCGCCGCGCTTGGCTCTCTCGGTGACGCCCATGACGACGGCCATCTGGTTATCGATGTCCTCCGGGTCGATGGCGTCCCGCAGCATGGCGTTCACCCGGCGGCGGTCAGTTTCGGGCAGACTCAGGTAGTAGTCGGCGGCCTCCCGCATGGAGCGCTTGCGGCGGCGTGCCGCACCCGAGGCGATGCCGCCCTGCTGTCCCAATGACCTGGCTTCGTCCTTGCTTCGCTGGTCCATCGGCACCAGATTTTTGTATCCATCTTCACGCGACACGTCACCACCTCTCCGGTGCAAAAGTAAAGCCGCCCGGGGTTTCCGAACGGCAGAAGCTGCATAAAAAATCCCCGCACATTTCTGTGCAGAGTGATTGACGCACATCCGGTGGGGTATCCTTGAACCCACTGCGGATTCCGGGGCCTCCGGTGGTGTGCCGGACTCTCATGGGGAGAAGGAGGGACTCCCATCCGGCACGCCAGCCCCAGGCGGTTTTGCAGGCCATGCGTCAGGCGGTTGCTGCGGCGGGGCGCAGCGTCATGGTGCCGCCCTTGGAATCGAACCAGCCGTGTCTGGTCACACGCGCCGCGCACCAAATTGCGCTCAGGCGGCATAATAGAAGCAGCCCGCACACCATGCGGTCAAGCGTCAAGGAGGACATGGTGCGGAGGCTGCGTGTATCGGGTGGCCTTTCCGGCTCTGCCGATGGTATCATTTTACACCGGAAGAGAGTGAACGCACAATGAACGGATACTGCACAGTTTCAGAGCTTCAGGTGTTCAATGGCCCGGCGGCGCAGGGCGAAAATGCCACGGGAAGTGAAATTCATGTCTGCGGCTACCTGCTCCCATTTCAGGCAGTCCAGATAGTATTTGCGAAGAGCGCAGTATTCGGCGGAGTCCAGCTGCACAAGCACGGCATCGATCTCCGCAAACAGAGCATCACAGACGGCCAGCTGCGCGTAGGCGCGGCGTTCGGCTTCTTCCTGACGCTCTACTGCCCGGGCGAGGCACTGCCCATCCTTGCTGCCGCCCGGCGCGGCGCTGAGGTTCTGGGTGATGTGCCGTGTGGCTTCCTGCGCCTCTGCCAGCCGGTAGGAGAGCCGCTGGTAGAGCTTTTCGGCTTCCCGATAGCGGGAGAGCCAGCTTATCTTTTCCTCGTAGGTCATGCCAGCTCCTCCACCTGCACGAACACGCCGCAGATGTCGGCCCAGAACTTCTCGATGATCTCGCTGCACACCTGGGCGTCGTCGTGCCAGAAGTGCAGGCGGGTCATCTCGTCCTTGAGGGCTTTTTCCAGATTGTCGGTGTCCGGCTTGGAAGTGCGCCAGCTGCCGTCCGGGCGGCCCTCGGCGGGGAACATCCACTTGACCAGCAGACGCACCGGACGGCCCGCCGGGATGGGCTTCTCAGGGGCGTGGGGCGCAAGGTAGGCGTGGAGCTTGGCACGGGCGGCTTTCAGTTCAGAGCTGTCATGCAGCACGGCGCAGGGCTTACCGCCCTTCATGTAGGCATGCAGCTCTTTGGCGTTATGGGTAGTGGTGGGCGGGCGCATGGGGATAAAAAACTGTGTGGTCATTTCGTACCTCGTTTTCTTTTTTTGTATCAGCGGCCAACGTGATGGGGAGGGTCCCCGGAGGATGGGGGCTGTGGTCGCCCCATCCTCTGGGATACCCCATCACACATTGCAGTGCAGTCATGCTATTATATATAGGCTATTTTGCACTGCAAATGTTGCAGTCATAGCGGCTATTTCTGCAATTTTGCAGTTTTTGCTGTCGTGCAAAATAGCGGCTATTTCTGCATTTTTACAACAAAATGTAATTGCAAATATAACAGAGTGTTTAACCTCTGCTGCCGGGCTCCTTGCGGCCGACCTTCTCGCCGTCGATCCAGAAGCGCCCGTCTTCTTTCAGACGGTTCTTGACGGTGCGGGGCTTCAGATCCATATACTCGCCGAGGCTGTAGACGGTGACCTCACCGTCCATCATGCAGGCTTCAAAAGCGGTGTCCAGCTCGGCCTTCCTGTCCTTGGACTGCTTGGCCTTGTCACCCCAGCGGCGGCTCGCACCCTTTGCACCCAGCGTGCGGAAGTCGCTGTCCGGCTGCAGATCTTCCAGAAGCCCGCTGTCCAGCTTATGCACCGGATAGTCAAACCAGAGGTTGACCGGCGCAAAGCTTGCAAACTCGCGGAGAGTGCCTTCGATGCGCCAGGCAGTCATGCTGTCGGCTTTCTTCTGAGCCGCAGCCACTTCGGCGTCGATGGCCCGCAGGTCGGCGAGGCCAAGCTTCTCTTTGGCGATGGTGAGCATCCGGCTCTTGCTGAGGGCGTCATCCGGGCCGTAGGCGTCCGCGTGGCCGCGCTTATCCAGCATCGCTTTGATGACCCGGCAGGCGGCCTTGTTGTGCAGCTGCTCCCGGATGGCGTCGGTGATGGTCAGCTCAGTCATGTCCAGCATGGCATCCGGGTCGCGGGCAAACACGCCGGAGCCGGATGCTCTGTCCATGCTGCGCTTGCCGCCCTGCGCGCCCTTGGAATGGTGGTGGCAGTAGATGACGGCGCAGTCCAGCGCGCGGCAGACCACATCGAACTGGTTGCAGAATTTCGCCATCTGGTCGGCGCTGTTCTCGTCGCCGGTGATGACCTTATAAATAGGGTCGAGTATGACGGCAGTATAGCCCTTTTTGCCTGCCCGGCGGATGAGCTTGGGGGCAAGCTTGTCCATCGGGACAGACGCGCCGCGCAGGTTCCAGATGTCGATGTTCCGCAGATTGTCCGGCGCAAGGCCCATCGCGGTATAGACGTCCTTGAAGCGGTGCAGGCAGGACGGCCTATCAAGTTCCAGATTGATATAAAGTACACGCCCCTGCGCACAGGAGAAGCGGCCCAGCCACGTTTTACCCTCGGCGATGGCGATGCACAGCTCAATGAGGGCGAAGCTCTTGCCTGCCTTGGAAGGGCCTGCCAGCAGCATCTTGTGGCCCTGACGCAGCACGCCGGAGATGAGGGCATCGGCCAGCGGGGGCAGGTCGTCCCAGTCATCGGCCAGACATTCTGTATCGGGCAGGTCATCGGTGCAGGCATCCACCCAGTCGCACCAGTCCTCCCAGCAGCTTTTGCCGACGTTCGTTTCAAGCAGGGCCTGTTTCTGCCCCGCCCGCAGGATGCCGGGCATCCGGGAGAGGCGGGAAGGGTTGCGGTTCTGCTGGTCGAGGGTCAGACCGTTCTTCTGGCAGGTGGCGTAGAGGTAATCGACCCGCTTGCGGTACTCAGCATAATCCGGCGCATTGACCCGGACGATGGCGTGGATGCTCTTGCCGCCGGAGTAGACCAGCGCGGCGCAGGGCAGCTCCATCTGGTGGATAGCGGCCAGCTGCTTGCCGGGCTCCATGTTGTCGCACTCCACGAGGGCGTAGCGGTAGCTGGTGACATTGGCATCCTTCCGGCCTGTGCCGTCCACCGGGTTGAAGCAGATCCATGCACCGATTTCCGGGTCGCAGTCGCCCATGACTTTGCCGACGTCGTCGCCGCAGGCGTCCAGCTCTTCGATGAGCTGCCCGGCAGTTCTGTCCCAGCAGCCTTTCGCCGGGCGTCGGCGGTCGGCTGCCATGAAGCTCTCGGTGACATAGGCCACATACTCGTCCGGCTCGAAGAGGGCCTGCAGGTAGCGTTTGAGCTGCTGGGCAGGCTCCCATGTGTCGGGAAGGTGAAGCTCCTGCTCTTCGACCCAGCGGGGGTCTACCAGTGCGGGCTGCTGCGGGCCGACGGTCAGCTCATCGCCCCAGTCCAGCGCATGGCCTGCAGGGCCGGACCAGCCGTGCTCATAGGCCAGCTGGAAGATGCTGCTCTGGGTGACGGGCTTCGAGCTGCCGTGGAAGCTCTCCCATTTTTTGATGCACTCGCCCTTGTGATACCGCCCGCCGTCCCGGGCACTCCACTGCTCCCACACGGCGACGGGCAGACCAGTTTCTTTCAGGCCCATGCCCACCATGAGCCATTCTTCATAGGTCAGGGCGGACGGGGAGACGAAGTCCAGCGCTTCTTTGATGTCATTTTCATGTTCCATTCGCATTACCATAGTAACATATCATCTGCGATGACCGGCTCAGCAGACGGGATATAGTTCTTGGGGTCAACGCCCCTCGGCGCGCCCCGCCAGCCGCCGGCGGCAATGCGGTCTATCATCTGCCGTGCGGCCTCGAAGCTCCACGTGCCGACGTGCTGGAAGCCGTATTTCTCCAGGCAGCGTATCTGCTTTGGGGTGGTCAGGCCCTCGTCCCGGCGCTTGCTGAGACGGTCGAGCAGGAGAGCCGCTTTGCCCGCAGACTCCACGGCCTCCGGCAGGATGCCCAGTCTTTCCAGTGCGGCAGTCTGCTTTGCACTAGGCGGGCCAGCTTCCCAGCCAAAGGCCGGCACATAGCCGGAGAGGTCTTCGGCCTGAATGCTCATCTCGTATTGCAGCGGGTCAACGAGCTTCGCCTTTTTGCGGCGCTGTTCTTCCAGCTGCTTGGCAAGCGCCTCTTCGCGCTGGGCCACCACATCCTCGCTGGCCTGTGCGGCGGCGTCCTCAATATCCTGCGGCCCGCCGCTCTCGGCCAGATTGTCAGTCATCTGCCGGGCCACGGCCCGGTCCTCACAGACAAGGTCTGCCGGGCGGCAGAGCTCGTGCTTGTCGGTCATCCAGAGGAAATCCAGCAAAAGCAGATCGTTCTTGCCCGGGGAGAGCCGGGTGCCGCGCCCCACCATCTGGCTGTAGAGGCTGCGCACCTTCGTGGGCCGCAGCACGACGACGCAGTCCACCGAGGGGCAGTCCCAACCTTCCGTCAGCAGCATGGAGTTGCAGAGCACGTTGTACTTGTCGGCTTCGAAATCCGAAAGCACCTGTCTGCGGTCGGCGCTCTGGCCGTTGACCTCGGCGGCGCGAAAGCCTTTGGTGTTCAGCAGATCGCGGAATTTCTGGCTCGTCTTGATGAGGGGCAGGAACACCACCGTTTTGCGCCCGGCACAGCGTGCTGCCATTTCGTCAGCAATTTGGCTCAGGTAAGGGTCAAGGGCAGTGCCAAGCTCGCCTACGGAATAATCGCCGCTGCTCATGCCCACGGCGGAGATGTCCAGCTTGAGGGGGACGGTCTGGGCCATGATGCGGCAGAGATAGCCGTCTTTGATGGCATCCGTCAGCTTGTACTCATAGGCCAGGCTGTCGAACACCTCGCCGAGGTTCCGCATATCGCCCCGGTCGGGGGTAGCGGTCACGCCCAGGACCTTCGCACTGCCGAAGTAGTCGAGGATGCGGCGGTAGCCGTCGGTGATGGAATGGTGGGCCTCGTCGATGATGATAGTCCCGAAGTAGTCCCGAGGAAAGCGCTCGAGTCGTGCCGGCCGCTGCAGGGTCTGGACAGAGCCGACCACCACCCGATACCAGCTGTCGAGGCAGGTGGACTCGGCTTTTTCCACCGCGCTGACGAGGCCGGTGGAGCGCTGAAGCTTGTCTGCCGCCTGTTCCAGCAGCTCGCCCCGGTGGGCGAGGATGAGCACCCGGTCGCCCGCCCGCACCTGATCGGCGGCGACGGAGGCGAACACGATGGTTTTGCCGGTGCCGGTGGGCAGCACCAGCAGGGTGCGGAGACGGCCATTTTCCCACTCGGTGTGGATGCTCTTCCGGGCGGCTTCCTGATAGGGGCGCAGAGCCTGTTTTTCTCCCATCAGAATGCCCCCTGCGTCCAGCCCTGAGAGGGCGCGGCTTTCTCTTCAGGCGGCGGCAGGAAGCGGATGACTTCATTGCTCTGGCCGGGGTCGCCGCTCTTCTTGACGTAATCGTGGACGCCCAGCTTGCAGCGGCCTTTGGCGCCGACGACCTCGTTCCAGCGGGGGCGGAAGGTGTCACCCTTCCTGCACTGGCCGATGCTCTCGAAGAACGCGCCCAGCAGGCCCTGGGTCTTGGTGTGGAGGTAGAGGCGGTGGGTGACGGTGGTATCGCCCAGAGCGCCGCCGAAGATCTTCAGCGTCAGCTTTGCCATGGAGCAGGGCGGCAGCTTGGCGCTGCCCTCGAAGCGGGCGCGCTCCATCCCGGTCACTTCGAAGTAGTATTCGCCCTCGGGCAGGAGCACGAAGTCCTGCGAGACGTTGGTAAATTCATCGTCCCAGCCAAGAGCGCGATCGGTAGTATTCATGTCAGTCATAAGTATTCTCCTTTATAATAGTAAACCTCTCCGTCATCGCTGCGCGATGCCACCTCTCCTATCGAGGAGAGGCCTTGGCATTTCGTAAGGCCTAATCTCTTCGCCAGAGGCTCCCCTCGGTAGGGGAGCTGGCTGCGAAGCAGACTGAGAGGTTAAAACGGCAGGTCCCGGTTGTCCAGCACCATCTGAAGCACCTGCGGCCATGCGGCCACAAGACAGCCCTCCACAAAGTCGGCGGGGTAGTCCCTGATGGGCATATCTTCCGGGAAATAGCCCCGCTTGCCCACAACGAACTGCAATTCTTCGGGGGTGACGTTGTTGGCACTCATCAGCGCGGCCAGCTTTTCGGGGACGCCCAGCGCCATGAGGTCGGGCGTCAGCAGGGCTTCGGGAACAGTCTCCCGGGGCGATTCCGGCTGAGGCTTGGGCTGCGGTGCCGGTGCGCTGGGAGGGGGAAGAATGTCCTTTTCGGCGGGTGCTGCGGGCTTCGGGGAGGCAGGCGGCGCAGAGGCCGGACCGGTGATGCAGTGGGCGATGCTGGCGTAGTCGAAGGGGACTTCATCGGGCAGGCCGAAGCGGTTCTTGGCGTCCCAGCAGGCGTGGTGGGTGGTGTAGAGCACCCGTTTGCCGCCGGTGGCTTTGTTCTTGGCGTTGGGGCTGCTGCCGCTCTTTTCTACGATGGTCTGGTAGTTGGCGAAGAGGAGCATATCGCACCACTCCCGCAGGAGGGGTTCAGTCTGCTTGGTGGTCTTCATGGTCCAGCGGTCATAACTGCCCGCCGCGTCCGGCTGCTCGAACTTGGTGATGGCGGCGTGGGCGAGGATCAGCACATGGTGGCCGCTGTTCAGCACCTCCTCGAGGGCGTCGAGAAGCCTGCCGAACTCCTCCTTTACGTAGGTGTAACCCTTGCCGTAGCCGAAGCCCTCGAGGCCGTCCACCTTGGCTTTGGCGCAGATGGCGTCGATGGCCAGACGCTCGGCCCAGTCGGCGGTGTCGATGACCAGCGTACCGCAGGAAACTTCGCCCCGGGTGACGGCCCGCACCTCGTCCAGCAGCATGGCCCAGCTGGTGGGCTGGGGCAGGCGGGCAACATTGAGCCGCTTGGTGCCGCCCTCAGTGTCGATGAAAACGGGGTCCGGGAAGTGAGAGGCAAATGTGCTCTTGCCGATGCCCTCGGGGCCGTACAGCACGACCTTGACCGGGGTGTTCAAAATGCCGGTGGTGATGGAATAGCTGCTCATCAGAAAGCTCCTTTCGTCCATGTTCTGGTCTGCGTGGGTGCGGCGGACAGGACAGGCAGGTCAGCACCCTTGACCATGCCGTCCTCAATGATGATCTGGCACTCGCTGCCGGTGGAAACACGGGTTGCGATGGCCTGCAGGCCCTCCGCTTCGAGCCAGTGGCCGAACTCTTCCAGCGTGGTCATGTCCATCTGCTCGAGCTTGTCCAGAAGGACAAAGCCGCAGTCCGGGTTGAGCCGCCGGATGATAGCCGCGGCCACCCGGAGCTGGTCGCTGCCGGACATATCCCGCCAGCGCTTGCCTTTATAAGTAAGAGCGCCGTCCTCCACACTCAGCTCCGGCAGGGGCAGGTCGGCACCGTTCAGCAGGGCCAGACGCTCTTTGCGCTTCTGCTCGATGGCATCCGTAAGCTTGTCGTAGTCGCTGGCGTACTTGGCGGCTTCGTCCTCGGCGCGGGCTTTTTCGAGGTTGGCCCGGACTTTCCGGTTCGTCTCCTCGATGCTCTGGATAGAGGCTTCCAGCTCAGCGGTGGATTCGTCCTGAAGGTCTTCGGTAGATTTCCGGGCGGCGTAGAGGTCAGTGGTCAGCGCGGCCTGCTCTTCTGTCAGACGTGCAAGCTCTGCTTCCAGCTGCTCCCGGCGCTGTGCAAGGGTGCGGCTCTTGTTTTCCAGCTGAGAAAGCTGGCTGCGCTTGCGCTGATTCTCCCCGTTCCGGGCCAGAATATCCTGCTGCTGGCGGATGAGGTCAGAGGCGCTGAGGGGCTGTTCGGGAGCATCGGGGTAGGAGATAAGCTCGTCGGCGAAGTGCTTTTTCTGCTGGGCCAGCTGGCCGGTGAAGGTGCGTTTGTCGTAGATGCTTTTGATCTCCATATCCCGGAGATGCAATTCATTCCCGATGCCGATGATGCGCAGCAGAATGTCAGCCTTTTCCTTGTCGCTGGCCTCCATGAAGCGGGGCAGATCGAGAGCCAGCGGCTCGACAAAAGCATTCAGCAGCTGCTGGCCGCTGCGGCGGCCGGTGGGGTCGGTGACAGTGAGGCTGCTGTTCTTGCCCTTGCGCTCCACGACGACCCCGTTGGAGAGAGTGACGCGGAGGTGGGCGGGAGCGACGGCCCCATCCCGCTGGGCGGCGTTCGGGCGGAATTTTTCGCCGCCAAGCGCCCATGCCAGCGCGTCGAGAACGCTGGTCTTGCCCTGATTGTTGTTGCCGCCCACGAGGGTGAGACCGGTGGGCGCAGGAGTGAGCGCAACGGCCTTGATGCGCTTGACGTTTTCGGCCTCGAGGGCCGTGATCTTTACAGACATCTGGATACCTCCCCTTGAATTTGTCCTAATGTGCGTACGAACTGATCGATCGCGTTTTCCCGCTGTTCACCCGGAAGCTTGCCGAACAGCGGCTTTATGGACTGCGCGAGATTTGTGATGGAGCGGCCGGCCAGAAGGATGCTGTCGTAGGCGTCGCGGGCGTCGGCCTCAGCATTAGCCGCCGTCTGGTCGAGCTGAGCCTTGAGGTCGGCTGTCATGCCGTCGGCCATCTCTTTTGCCTGCCGGGCGACTTCGTCCTTGTCCACCACAGCTACGATGGGCTGCTTCCGGGCGGCTTCGGCCTCGGATCTCCACTTGTCGGCCCGACGATTGGCCGCTTCGGCCACCTGCCGGGAGCCTTCCAGCTGGCTCTCGGCGGTTTTGGCACGCTGCTCGGCCTTGGTCTGCATCTTCCATGCTTCCTCTTCCCCGGCCTCAGCGGCGTCTAACCGGCTTTTGAGCTGATCGTTCTGTTCGGTCAGACCTTTAATGTCAGCATTTGCGGCTTCCAGCTGAGCATTGGCGGTATTCATTGCGTCCCGCGACTCCTGCTCCTGAATGCAGGCGCTCTTCAATCTGGCCTGCGTTTCGTTCAGCTTGTACTCTTTGGCCTTGAGCTGGGCCAACAGCTCCTGCACCCGCTGGCTGTCTCCGGCGGCTTCGACCAGCTGCCCAGCGCAGCCGCTGCGGGCGATGAGGTTCAAATCTTTGCGGGTCAGCTCGGGCAGCTGTTTTAATTCCGCAACTGTTGCGGAATTAAAAGCGTCACCGTTTTTGACCATCGTGCGGGCGCTGCCTTCGCTGAGTCCCTTGCTCTCATACCACTTTGTCCATGTACCGCCGCCATACCGGCCCGCCTTGGCAGTCAGAGTGTGGATCCGGGCAAGGTAGATGCAGGAGATCAGGTATTCGTCCTGCGCCGCTCCGTAATGCAAATCAAACTGCTGATCGGCTTCGGTGGCCTGCTGGGACAGCTCCCCCAATGGAGAGAAGTCAAAGGTGGGGACAGCTGCGGATGCAAAAGAAGTCTCCGCAGGAACAACAGGGGCCGATGCGCTGCTCTGCGGGGACAGCGCGGGGGTCAAGCCGTTTGCAGCCGCCTCGCTCGCCGAGGTGGTCGGTATTGCCGCCGCCGAACTGCTGGCAGCAGGGCTTGTCATGGTCGCAGCAGCATCCGCAGTCGGGGCAGTTGTACATGAGAAAATCTCCTTTGCTTTTTTGATGTCAGCAAGAATCTTTTCCATTTCCTGCTGCGGTGTCATGTCCTTGCGGCTACCATTCGGAGTAAAGAACTGATCAAGCAGCTCTCTTTTTGCGGCAACGCCTTTCAGATTCTGGGTGCAGGTGATAGTCAGGCAGTAACGGCCATCAGATCCATAGTCCGATGCACGAATATCTTTGGAAAACGAGCCAAAAATCTCTCTGTCTGGATAAGTGTCTTTGATCCAGGAGGAGACCTGAGACAGAAAGTCGAAGTCCAGACTATGCACTCGACAAGTGCATTTATCCTTGATAGAGCCAGCGAACTCTGACGCATAGGTGAGGGTCTTGCTCATCCGGCATTCGTAGCCCTGAGTCTCCCGGCTGACAGTTCTAGCACTTTCATCCCATTGATAGTTTCCGTATGGCATGGCGTAGGGGCATCCCCAGCACTCATGGCCGGGTGCATAGCCGGATAGGCGGTTACCAGTGGTACTGGCATCGGTGGATTTCTTCACTCGCCGTCCGCATTTGCAGATATAGGTGGTCACACCCTCACCTCCAACTCCTTCAGGCGGTCAAGCATTTCGGCCTGCAGGTCTTTGTTCAGGGGCTGGAAGCGGTTATTCCGCCAGCCGTAGCAGAGGATGGTGCCATAGATGGGCTGGCCGCGATAAGTACGGTTCAGGCCCTTGCCGTAGATGGCGTACACCAGCACCGCCGGGGTGCGGGGCAGAACTTTCTGCTCGCAGGGACACTGCAAAAGCGCTTCCATGCCCTGCAGCGTGTCCGGCAGGGCGGTCACGACCGGGTCTTTGCCCGGCTCGATAAGAATACCTTTCATCTCTTGTAAAAACCTCCAAAGTGTGTTATCCTTCGGGGTGATGGGGGTTCAAACCATCATCCCTTTGCAGGCTCGCCGGTGTTCCAGCACCAGCGGGCTTTTTGTTTACTCGTCATGTGCTTCACTCCAGCACAAGGCTCTTGATATACGGCAGCCAGTCACGCCAGCATGGCTTGGAAAGACTGCGGTTGACAGCGTAGTAATAGGCTGCATTGCTGATTTTGGAAGAGCCTTTCAACCGCTGCTCTTTGACCATGTGGTTCACCTGATTGCGGGACAGGCCCATGCCCATCAGGAGCTTTTTCATGCGCTTGGTCTTCATGCGTCCCTCCGGTTCTGCCGGTACTCCGGCTCTTCGGTGCGGGCGTGGCGGCGGTCGATGTGCTTGCGGCGCTGCACTTCGCGCTCTGCGGCATGGTCGCCCAGCCGGGCAAAGAACAACGCCAGCAACAGCAGTACCATCGCGGTGATGAAGTCGGTGTCGGAGATGACGCCAAGGGCTTCGATGCTGCCTGCAAAGCCCAGCGCATACAGCATCCCGACGGCACCGCTGGCAACCGCCAGCCAGTACCAGACGCCAGATTTGATTCTCATAAACCCACTCCCTCCAAACTAGCAATCATTCCAAGAAGCGCTTCGACATGGCTGATTTTGTCGTTGGCCTCCTGAAGCTCTTTGCGGGCATTATCAATGGCCTCGGGTGTTCCACCGTATTTGTTGACGGAATTAGCCGAACTCACGCCATCGGATGCAGAATGCGTCAGCATGACGGCGGTGCGCAAAAGGTATTCGCTTTCAAGTTTCATTCCTCGATCTCCTCTCCCAAAATGTTTTCGGCTTCGCAGGTTTCCCACGGCTCGCACAAATCAGATGTAAACGCCTTGACTGGATGCCACTCACCGTCGGCAAAAATTTGTAAGCCTGTGTGGTTTTCGTCCTTGACCCGTGCGCCCAGCTGGTAGTCGCCAGATGCTCGGCTGTCAGTCCAACGAAACCAATGCATCCAAAACAGTGGCGCGACATATGCGCACCCAGTGGGTGCTGCAGTTTGCTCAGAGGCGAGGGTATAAGATTTCATGCGGATGCCTCCTTTTTATTTCTGCGGCACACCCAGCTGCACCAGCAGGGCGGGGACGTTGATCATGATGCACCGGCCACTCTTGATGTGAGGAACGGTGCCTTTATCGAGCTCTTTGCGCAGGTAGTATTCCGAAAGCCCGGTGGCCCGGGCAGCATCGCGGACATTCATGAACGGGGTAGAGGGGACGGAAGGCGTATGCTTCCTCATAGCGGTCACTCCTTTTTCTCAGTGGTAAAGATGTCGGCCATGATCTGGTCGAACGCGGGCAGGCCGTCAAGCTCGACGGTGCGCACCTGCCCGAACTCGGGGTTGGAGAAGATCTGTAAGTCGTTCATGTGGTTTTGTGCCTCCTTGTGGCTGGCTCCCTTCTGCGGTATACTTGGGCGGAAGGGAGTGTTAGAAATGCTGGACGTAAAAACGCTGAAGGTTCTGGAATTTCTGAGTGAGCATCCTGACAAGCGGTTTTCGATTGATGAGATGCGCAAGGATGGGGTTCCAGCCGATTTCGATACATTGCAGTGGATGGAAAAACACGAAATGGTACTTAAAGGGGAAAGTGATGACCCGGAAGTACGAGAACTGGACAGAATGTTTGGGGATGTTACGTATTTTTACTCGATAGGAGCTGGTGGTCGAGTGGCATTGACTGACCATAAACACTCAGTCCGAACCGAAAGACGTGCAAATCTGGCAATCGTCATATCAGTGGTGAGCCTGCTCGTTTCAATTTTCACGATGTGGCAAGGATAATAAGGCTGATTACTAATGCGATGCCAGCTATGGAAATGGCAGCCAGAAACTTCTTCTTGAGTTCGCCTTCGGTCAAATCCATTAAATGAAGGATATTGCCGATCTCTGAACCCATGTAGCGTTGCAGTTCAACTCCGTCACGTTTGAGCATAAACTCATTGTCCGGTGCCTTGTCGGAAACAGGGGCAGGGTCTCTTGCAAATTGGCAAAAGATCTGGTGCTGCTGCTCCTGCTCCTGAGACTGCCGCTCCTGTACCGCCAGTACAAGAACGGCAATTTCTTTGGGTGTGCCAGTGATTTCAATTTTCATCTTCTTCACCTCCTTTGAAAATGTAACTTGTTAAGTTACTTAATGGCCGAAAAATACAGCCTGCGGATTGTCGATGCTCAAAAGCTCCACAATCTTTGAGGCCTCATCCGTGCCAAAAACACGTTTTTTGAGCTTGCGGGTTAAGGTTTGCTCCGAAATTCCGAGTTCCTGAGCCAACATTTTTTGGGTGTAGCCAGCCTTGACCATGTACGACTTGAGTAAATTGACGTTTACCACACTTTCACCTCCAAACTGCCTCTTTGTAACTTGTGAGGTCACGAGTATAATAGCACCATATCTGTGACCTGTCAAGTTATTTTTGATAATTGAATTAAAAATATTGTAAACTGTCGGTTTATCTGCTATACTATAGACATTAAAGGAGGTGCTCATGGTGACTGTAGGTGATCGCATTCGACAGGTACGTCAAGAGCAAGATGTAACCCAGCAGGAGCTTGCCGATTACATCGGCATATCGAAGCAGGCAGTATATAAGTATGAAAATAATATTGTAACCAATATACCGACAGACAAAGTTGACGCCATCGCCAAACGGCTGAAAGTGTCTCCCGCCTACCTAATGGGCTGGGAAGAGCAGCCGACTCCCAAGCCCACTTCGCCCGCTCCCATCCCGCCGGGCTTTGAGCCGATGCCGAAGATGAAGAAGATCCCCCTGATTGGCAGCATTGCCTGCGGGGAACCCATCACAGCAGAGCAGAACATTGAAAAGATGGTGGATGTGCCGGAATCCATCCGGTGCGACTTCTCGCTCACCTGCCACGGGGACAGCATGGTGGATGCCGGTATCCACGATAAAGATGTGGTGTATATCCGTACACAGCCGGAGGTAGAGAACGGCGAGATCGCAGCGGTGCGCATTGATGGTGAAGCAACCCTCAAGCGAGTATATTACAACCCCGGAACACTGACCCTGATGCCCGCAAACCCGGCTTATGCGCCCATGGTCTACACCGGCTCCCAGCTGGAAGAGGTGCACATTGAGGGCAAGGTCGTGGGCTGGACGCATTGGGTGGGGTGAAAAAATCGCTTGCCGGTGCGAATTGCAGGATTGGTTGTGGAGTGCCGGAAGGTGTTCCGATAAATGGTAAAGAGGAACTTGATATGTCGAGAAAGAACAAGGTTGGATATTCAAAAAAATATGCGAGTGCTGCGAAATCGTTTGACCGAAGCATGAATCGATTGGCACATTCTGTTTCGCGTGTGGCATTTAGTAGTAAGTCTACAGCAAAATCAATCCCAAAAGCATCCCGGAAATCACATATGGATGAACCTGAGTTTGAAACGAAGTACACTAGTATCCCACAGCCAGTGACTGTTGTCTGTGCTCTGATTGGAGTGCTGGTTTTTCTTGCCGATCTCAAAGATGGCGGATTTCTGGTTTCACTCATTTTTGGATTTATAGCATATGGGGTTTCTCTTCTAATTCTTTGCGTTGTATATGGAGGAATCGCGGGAGCAAAGGAATTTCGTTCTCAAGATAGTGATAAATGCGAAGGACTACTCGAATCGGTCTATAATCCCAATCCTGAATGGATGGGGCAGACTGGCCTTGTTGATTCTCGCGCGAATGCAAAGGTCTTGGCTCCACAGTTTCTGAAGCAGGCTCAGGAAAGCGCTAAAATCCTTCAGACGACCACGGAACCGGCCACCTTTTTTACAAGATATGACTTTTGCGTTGGACGCTTGATGGAACTTGAAAAGTGCAAAAAGTACGGTGCACAGGTAAGCACTACTGATGATTTGAAGAATTATCGCAGCCTTGGCTTCCGAGATGATGCTGTAAAGGAAATCATTCATCGAACGGAAGAAAAGTATCAGGCAAAAATCGAGAGCCTGAAAACAGCAAAGGCAAAACAGAACTGGGCAGAAAAATATCATCAGGCATTTGAACCATATTTGCCTTACATGACAGACGGCCAGAAGTCTGAGCTTGGAGAAGCAAGCGCATATCTGTTTGATCTGGCTCAAAAATAAAAAACGCCCCCGGTGTTGGCGCACCGAGAGCGTTTCCAAGAACAGCTTGTTCACGAGGAACAATACAGCCCTAAGACAACTGTATTGTACCACCTCCGGGCAGGCTTGTCAAAGTGTACCCATATGGAGGTGTATTTTTATGGCGAGTTTCAAGGAGAAACTTGACAAAAACGGAAACCGAATCTACGAGGTGCAGGCCAGCAATGGGCGAGGGCGGCGTGTCTGGCGCACCTTCCGTCCGGAGCCGACATGGAGCAAGCGCACCATTCAGCGGGAGCTGCAGAAATTCGCCGCTGAATTGGAGCAGCAGTTGGCGGATGGGGAAGTGCTGACCCGTGAAGAGACTGCGCAAAAGGCCGCTGCGGAAGCCGTAGAGGCGGCCAAAATCAAAACCTTCCGGCAATATGCTGAAGCCGTCTATCTGCCAGAGAAAGCCGCCACGCTGGCGGAAAAGACCCGGGCCAGTTATACCCAGCTGTTGGAGCAGCATGTCTTTCCGGCTCTGGGCCATGTGCTGCTGCCGGAGATCACCCCGGCCATGATAAAGGCGTTACTTTCCAGTCTGTCAGAGGAGCTTGCCTTCGCCAGCGTGACAAAGGTGTATGCTGTACTGCATAACCTGTTTAAGGCTGCCTTGCTGGATGATACGATAGACCGGAATCCAATGGATAAGGTTCCGCGTCCCCGGAAGTCGAAGGATGCAGCCCTTCCTACAGAGCACAAGGCTTTTACTGCAGAGGAGACGCGATATATTCTGCGTTGTCTGGATGGCGAGCCGCTCAAGTGGCGGGCGTTTATCCTGCTGCTTATCGATACGGGCTGCCGCCGGGGCGAGGCCTGCGGGCTGCAATGGCAGTCGGTGGATTTTGATACCAACACGATCACCATCGAGAGGAATCTACAGTACACCTCCGAGCGGGGCGTGTACGAGACTCTGCCCAAAAACGGCAAGACCCGCGTTGTAGACATCTCGTCTGACGTGGCCGCGCTTTTGCAGGAGCTGCGGCAGAGTCAGCCGGTAACGGTGCGCTGGGCATTTACACAGGACGATAGCCCGGAGCCTATGCACCCAGACACTCCAACTCGTTACTTCCAGCGATTTGGCAAACGGTATGGGATAGAGCACTTCCACCCGCACAAGCTGCGCCACACGTCCGCCAGTCTTGCCATCACCAACGGTGCCGACGTGGTAAGTGTCGCCGCACGGCTGGGGCATTCTGACAGCAGCACCACGCTGCGGATGTACGCCCATGCCAACGAGGACAGCATCCGCCGGGTCGGTCAGACCGTAAGAGAGGTCTTGAAGCAGCCAGAAAAGAGAAAAGCTTGAATTTAATTCTGTTTCGTCGTGTCTCTTGATGACTCATATTCATCCTATAAACAGGATGCTAAAAAACCGCAACTTAACCGCAACAAAAACCGCAACATCCTTGAAAAATCGAAGTAATTAACGAGATTGCACGATACAGCATCGGACAAATAAAATGATTGCATCACGCAATTTGTTTGACAATGAAACAACACGACACAACACGTTAAAAGTCCCTTTTATAGCTCGTAATGAGCAGGTCGTCCGTTCGAATCGGATCAGTAGCTCCAAAGTAAAATCCCCGAAAAGTGGCTTCGCGCCTGGCTTTTCGGGGATTTTTGTTTGTGCGGAGAAATGCCTTTCGAGGGGAATGTGGGCGGTAATTGCCCCTGTTTCCGGGAAAGTTTTTCAACGAGGTGGCTCAAGAGGTGGCACAAAAAGGGAACAGAGGGAGTAAAAATAAGCGGCTCACCCTTGCGGGGGTCATCGCACACTTGGACATTGCGATTATACCTCTTTGAAAAGGCTGATAGAGCAGGTTTCGAGCGCTCTGCCAAACCGCCATATGCGGTTGAAAAATTTTGTGCAATTTTCATAGTTTTCTTCGCGCTGTTTTGGTGGTACAATAGAAGCAGAATCTAGTGACATTCAGGAGGAGCCGCATGGCAGAAAAGAGCATTGAATTAGACAGCGTAGAGATCGCAGCCGCCGTATTCGGGAACTGTGACCGGAACATCCGTATGCTGGAGAAAGAATTTTCGGTGACGGCGGTGTGCCGCGGTACGATGCTGCGCATTTCGGGCGAACCGGCCAATGTTGCAGCTGCGGCCCGTGCTGTGGAGGGGATGCTTCTCCTTATCGAGAACCATACGCCACTGGAAGACCAGACGGTGCGCTACTGCCTGAGCCTTGCGCATGACGGCGAGGAAAAGCGGGTCCGGGAGCTGACCGAAGACTTCGTGACGGTGACGGTCAAAGGCCGGCCCATCCGTCCCAAGACCCTGGGACAGAAAGAGTACCTCAACTCCATCCGGAACAACGCCATCACCTTTGGCGTCGGCCCGGCGGGTACCGGCAAGACCTACCTTGCTGTGGCAATGGCTGTCAAGGCGTTCAAGGCCAAAGATGTCTCCCGCATCGTGCTGACCCGCCCGGCGGTGGAGGCAGGCGAGAAGCTGGGCTTTCTGCCGGGTGACCTGCAGCAGAAGGTAGACCCCTATCTGCGGCCTCTGTACGACGGCCTGTTCGATATGCTGGGCGCAGAGACCTATGAGCGTCTGGTGGAAAAGCAGATCATCGAGGTTGCACCGCTGGCCTATATGCGCGGCCGGACGCTGGACGATTCCTTCATCATCCTCGACGAAGCGCAGAACACCACCCCGGAGCAGATGAAGATGTTCCTCACCCGTATGGGCGTCGGCTCGAAAGTGGTCGTTACCGGCGACGTCACTCAGATCGACCTTCCCGACCGCACCCGCAGCGGCCTTGTGGATGCACTTCAGGTCCTCAAAGGCGTGAACGGCATCGCGCAGTGCTACTTCACCGAAAAAGACGTGGTGCGTCACCGTCTGGTGCAGGAGATCATCAAAGCCTACGAGGCCGCTGCCCACCCGGCTAAACACTGAAAAAACAACCCCGGCAGCATACCACAGAAACCGGGGCATTCGTTCAATAGAATGTAGAAACGAAAGGAGCGGACGATTTATGTCCAATAAAGTTTTGATCACCAACTCGCAGAAAGCGATCAAGGTCCCCTCGGGCCTTCGCATCCTCATCCGCCGCGCCTGCAACGCTGTGCTGGAATATGAGCATTTTGACGACCCGGCGGAGATCAGCGTGACCTTCGTGGACAACGCAGCCATTGCTGAGCTGAACAACCAGTACCGCAACAAGCCGATGCCCACGGATGTTTTGAGCTTCCCTCTGGGGGAGAACGGCGTCTATGACGTGGACGAGAACAACGGCTGCAAGATGCTGGGCGACATCGTCATCAGCATGGAGCGCGCACAGGAGCAGGCGACTCTCTACGGCCATCCGCTGCAGAGAGAGGTCGCTTTCCTGACGGTCCACTCCATGCTCCATCTGCTGGGCTATGACCACGAGAACGGCGGTCTGGAAGCCATGCGGATGCGTGAGAAGGAAGAAGCTGTCCTCATCCAGCTGGGTCTGCCCCGCACGGTGAGCTACACGGAATAAAAAGACAGGAGTTCTATTTTGAAAAACGAAACACCGATCCAGGGCCATTATGATACATCCTCTGTGTTTGTGGCGGTCATTGGCCGCCCGAACGTGGGCAAGTCCAGCCTGACGAATCTGCTGGTGGGGGAGAAGGTGGCTATCGTCACCTCCAAGCCCCAGACCACCCGTACCCGTATTACTGGCGTCATCACCCGGGGGCCTCTGCAGTACGTTCTGCTGGATACCCCCGGCGTGCATAAGCCCCACAATAAGCTGGGCAAACGGATGGACAAGACGGCCAGCGACTCTATTGCTGACGTCGATGTGTCCATGATGCTGTTCGAGCCCTACGGCGCGCTGAATGAATCGGAGATGGTTCTGGTCGAGGCTCTGAAAAAGGGCGGCCCGGCCATCGCGGTCATCAACAAGACCGACCTCGTCAAAGACCCGGCGGACCTCGAGGCCCGCAAGGCGGAGCTGAAGGCCCTGGGCGTCTTTGATGATGTCTATACCGTCAGTGTCCGCGATAATGACCACTGCGAGGAACTGTTCGATGCACTGAGCCGCTATGCCGTGGAAGGCCCACATTATTTTGACGATGATGCCTACACCGATATGCCTGAGAAGGAGCTTGTAGCGGAAGTTATCCGTGAAAAGGCTCTGCTCTATATGCGGGACGAGATCCCGCACGGCATTGCGGTCGTGGTCGAGCGCTTCAAGGAGCGCCCCGGCACCGACCTCGTGGACATCGACGTGAACATCTACTGTGAGCGGGAGAGCCACAAGGGCATGGTCATCGGCAAGGGCGGCGCGATGCTGAAGAAGATCGCCAGCGCAGCCCGCACCGACTGCGAGGAATTCCTCGGCTGCCGCGTCAACTTACAGTGCTGGGTGAAGGTCAAAGCCGACTGGCGCGATAACGAGTTCATGCTCAACAATTTCGGCTTTAAGCAGCAGCCCAACCGCTGAGCCTCATAACAGGACAGATTTCCCGGGGATAGCGCAGTACCATAGAGGTGACACTATACCTTAAGGAAAGGAGCGTTGTCCGATGGATGTGGAACTCAGCTGGCAGACGTTTGCCTGCACCGGTGATATTCTGTGTTATCTGGACTACAGGCGGCAGCTCGCTCAGCAGCGGCTCACCGCCCCGGCAGGAGAAAAAACAGATGGATACCATTGTGACCCCGGGCCTTGTCCTGAAAGAGACCCGGTATAAAGAATCAGACCGGATCATCACGCTTCTGACGCCGGGGCTGGGAGTCATCTCGGCCTCTGCGCAGAGCAGCCTGCGGCTGAAAAGCAAACTGTTCAGCGCCTGCGGGCTTTTTTGTTACTCGGAGTTCGTGCTTGTCCCCGGACGGAATATGTATACAGTGCGAGAGGCGGATGTCAAAAACGTCTTCCATGGCATCTCGTCCTCCATCGAAGGGATGAGCCTTGCCATGTATATGGCGGAAATGGCCTCGGCGCTTTCGCCCACAGGAGACGAAGCGGAAAAAGAACTGAGGCTTCTCCTGAATTGCTTTTACATGATAAGCGAGAAAAAGGCCGACCTTCGGGTCATCAAGGCCGTATTTGAGCTGCGTACCATGAGCGAGTGCGGATTTCTGCCGCAGCTGGTCTACTGCCGCGACTGCGGCACTTACGACGGCCCGGCCTTTTATCTCGACCCGGCGGAGGGCTGTCTGCTCTGCGAATCCTGCGCCCAAAAGGCGGGGAAAAAGTGCAATCTGGACGCCGGGGCACTGTTTGCGCTGCGGCATATCTGTCTGGTAGAAGATAAAAAGATATTCGGCTTCCGTATTTCCGTCGGCAGTCTGGCGAAACTCTCTGCAGCAGCAGAGCAATATGCGCTGACCCATCTGGACAAGCCGTTGAAGAGTTACGACTTTTTGAGATCCGTCCTGCCATAACCATTTGAAATCGATTTGATATAAGGAATTACTATGGAAACAAGTTATTTGAAAACGCTGGAACTGGACAAGATCATTGCCCGGGCGGCGGAGGGCTGTGTGTGCAAGGAGTCCCGCGAAAAGCTCCTTGCCATCGAGCCTCAGTGCGACCCCGATGAAGTACGGTATGCGCTGGAACAGACCGATGCCATCAATTCACTGCTCATCAAGAACGGCTCGCCCCGCTTCGGTGGAGTAGAGGGCGTCAGTCAGCTGGCCGCCCGCGCCGTCAAGGGCGGTGTCCTTTCAATGGGTGAACTGCTGATGGTGGCCGGTGCGCTTCGCAACTTTCAGAACCTCGTCAGCTGGTATGGCTCTTCGGAACACGATGCACTTCCGACGGACGACTTATTCTATGCGCTGGCTCCTCAGCCGGGCCTTGAGCAGCAAATTTCGAGTGCCATCCTTGCACCGGATGCAATGGCAGATACGGCATCGCACACCCTGAACGACCTGCGCAAGAAGATCCGTGCGACTGAAAACAGCATCCGCGACCGTCTGGAAAGCATGGTCCGGAATATGGACACCTCCAAGTACTTACAGGAGAGCGTCGTCTCCATCCGAAATGGCCGGTATGTCGTTCCTGTCAAAAGCGAGTATCGCGGTGAGGTGAGCGGTATCATCCATGACGTCTCGTCTACCGGTGCGACCGTCTTCGTCGAGCCTCAGGCTGTTGTGGAGGCAAACGCACGCATCCTTCAGTACCGCGCACAGGAAGCCCAGGAAATTGAACGTATCCTGGTAGCATTTACCGGTCAGGTCGCAGCCATTGAGCCGCAGTTCCAGTACAGCTATAAGGCCATGCTGGAAATCGACGTCCTGCTTGCAAAAGCCCGCCTTGCACTGGATATGAAGGCGTTCAAACCCACTGTCCGGACGGATACGTCGTTCTCGCTCATCCGGGCGCGTCATCCGCTCATCGACGCAAAGAAGTGCGTTCCTGTCGATATTTCGCTGGGCAGGGAATATGATTCGCTCATCATCACCGGCCCCAACACCGGCGGTAAGACCGTCACTCTGAAAACGGCCGGTCTGCTTTGCGCGATGGCACAGTGCGGCTTCCTCATCCCGGCGGATGAGCGCAGTGAGATCTGTGTTTTTGACGAATTCCTCGTGGACATCGGCGATGAGCAGAGCATCGAGCAGAGCCTGTCCACCTTCTCCGGTCATATGAAGAAGATCACCGGCATCCTTGAGCTTGCCATGCCCCACACGCTGGTGCTTCTGGACGAGCTTGGTGCCGGTACCGACCCGGCGGAGGGTGCGGCACTGGCTGTTGCCATCATCGAAGAGCTGCGCCGCCGCGGTGTGCTCCTGATGGCCACAACGCACTATGCAGAATTGAAGGTGTTCGCTCTCGAGACAAAGGGCGTCGTCAACGCCAGCTGCGAGTTCGATTTGGAGACGCTGCGCCCCACCTATAAGCTCAGCGTCGGCGTTCCGGGCAAGTCCAACGCTTTTCTTATCAGCGAAAAGCTCGGCATCCCGGAGCGGGTCATTGAGGCGGCACAGCAGCATCTGTCCGCAGAAGACAAGCGTCTGGACGCCGTTCTGGGCCAGCTGGATGATTTGAAGCTCCAGCTCAAAGCCAGTCAGGACGAGGTGGAAGGCCTGAAAAACGAGGCCGCCCACCAGCTGGATGCGGCCCGTCAGAAGCGCGATGAGCTTATCCAGCAGGGCGAGAATGAGCTGGAAGCTGCCCGCGCCAAGGCCCGCGCACTGGCGCAGGAGGTCGAGAGCAAGGCCTACGCTCTGACGGATGAGCTGCGCCAGCTCCAGAAAGATGAGCGGATGAGCACCCAGCAGAAGGCCCAGCGCGCCCGTGAGATCGCCAAGAAAGAGTCCGAAAAGCTCTTTATGGGGACTGAAGTGGTACACAATCCGGTCAAGGAGTTCGTTCCGCTGAAGGAAGTCAAGGTAGGGCAGGAGGTCTGCATCGCAGAGCTGAACCAGCTGGCTACCGTGCTCTCTCTGCCAGATAAAAACGGTGATGTGCTGGTGCGTGCCGGCATCATCAAGACGAAAGTGCCGCTCAAGGGCCTCAAGCAGCCGGAAAAGCTGGTCAAGGAGACGAAGCCTCAGACCAAGGCACAGCAGCGTTACTCCCGCCTGACCGGCGACGCCAGCCGGCCCAATGGCAGGGTAGAGCGCGTGCAGCGCACGGCAAAGATGGAATGCAACCTGCTGGGTCTTACCGTAGACGAGGCGCTGCCGGAGGTGGATTCCTTCATCGACCGTGCGATTTTGAACGGCCAGACTGTGGTATATCTCATCCACGGCAATGGTACCGGCGCACTGCGCACGGCCATCCATAAGCATCTGCGGGGAAACCGAATGGTCAAGAGCTTCCGTCTGGGCCGTTACGGCGAGGGCGAGAGCGGCGTGACCGTCGTCGAGCTGAAGTAAACCGATGGCAGGACGTTCAAATCCAAGACACATACGCCGGAGAAAACAGTGCGGCCCGTCCACTGCGACGGTCATCGGCCTTTTGGTGTGCGTCGTCTGCTTCAGTACAGCATTTTTCCTTTGGAAAGCAGCGCTGTTCGGCTCCGGGCGAAATGAGAGCGGGGAAGAGCCTTTCCGGCCTGTGGTGGGCGACCCGCCCTACCGGGTCTGCATTGATGCCGGCCACGGCGGAAGCGACCCGGGTGCAAGGGGAGTCGTCGAAGAAAAAGAGATGACAGCCCAGACCTCCGAGGCTCTGCTTGCGCTGCTGGAGGCCGACCCTAATTACATCCCGCTGCGTTCCCGCGAAAGCTATGATGCCACCGCAAAGCCCAGCGAGCGGGCAGAGGCCATCAATGCCCAGAGCCCGCAGCTGCTGCTGTCCATCCACGGCAACTCCGCGCCGGAGGGTTCTGCCGCGTCGGGCTTTGAGTGTTATCCGTCCGTCCCGGGCCGTACATGGCATCAGGAGAGCTATTACTTCGCGCAGCAGCTGGCGCAGGGAATGCAGGCCGCAGGCGCAAAGCTCCGCGGCCACGGCGGCATCCGGTACATTTATTATCAGGGCGAGATAAAGCAGCTCGTAGAGAGCACCCATACCGAAGTAAGGGACGAGCGAAGCTTTACCTTGTTGGAAGATGTAAACTGTCCGGCGGTTCTGGCAGAACAGTGTTTTGTGACCAGCGAAGAGGACGTTGCACAGTTTGGCAGCGAAGAAGGCTGTAAGACAGTGGCGCGCGCTTACTATGAAGCAATCTGCGCGTACTTCGGAACACAGCCACTGGATACACCGCTGTAAAGTCTGATGCAATGGACGCTCGCATGAAAGCGGTCTTGTCCAGCTGTATTTTATGATGCCTGCCTGGCAGGCGATCCACGCGTCCCAAACGAAATGATATAAAAGAACAGCAGAGGCTCCCAAAACCTGCGCCGATGACGGAAAGCAGGAGAAGGGGGCCTCTGTTTTTGATTTTTATAATATTTCGTATAATGCAGGTTATACGAAATATAGGGGAGCGAAAAAACCCTCTTTTTCGGGTTTCGGGCCTTTCCGGCGGCTCCTGAGCCTTTTGGGCTGGCTGAGCCGGTTTTTCGCATTTTGTACAGTTGTGTTATTTGAATGCATTGCTTTGTATGTTTGGTCAGCTTTTTGTTTTACACTCGTTCCGCTGTTGTCTGTAAAAACTTTTCTGACAATAGCCATCACTTTTTGATTCCGGCCGCTCATATTTTTCAAGAGCGTTCAGTCTGCGTGGTTCCATCAATATATCCCAGCTGAAGCTTCTGATTTTTCTCGTAAAGTCTCAGAACCTCTGGAATGTCCTTAAATCGAAGAATCCACACCGAATAACCTTTGAAAAATCGTGTGGGTTCATTCGGGTTCATTCGGGTTCATTCGTATCGGCAAGGCTCGAAACATCCACCCGGAAACCTTCCTGTGCGGCACCCTCAAAGGCCTCCATCGGGCCGTCCGGCGCATCATTTTCAGGCTCATCCGATGAAGGATCGGCAAATTCCCCCTTGCTCTCCCCTGTCTCCTTTGGCGTTGTATCCAAGTTTGCCTTCTTAACTTCACCCAGCGGATTCTGCTCAATCGCTGCACGCACCTGAAATTCCTGCAGGTGTGTATAAATTTGTGTCGTGCCGACGCTGCTGTGACCCAGAAGCTGTTTGAGGGTCAGAATATCCACGTTGCCAGTCTGATACATCAGCGTCGCGGCAGTATGGCGGAGCTTATGGGTGGAAAAACCACGCAGACCCGCTGCTTTCATGGCGCCGGTGACCAGCTGCTCTACCCTGCGGTTTGAGATGCGCTCCTTGCGCCGCCGGGTGATAAAGACAGCTCTCTCTTTGGGGTTCAGACCCTCCATCGTGTTGCGCTTGTTCAGATAGATCTGCAATGCCTCCATGCAGGCATCATTCAGGTAAACCATCCGCTCCTTGTGGCCCTTACCGAACAGACGGATCTGCCGCTGTTCCATGTCGATGTCGCCGAGGTCCATGCCGACAAGCTCCGAAAGACGCATCCCACAGTTCAGAAACAGCACCACCATGCAGTAATCCCGCTCCGGGAAATCGCTCTGGGTCTGGGTACTTTCCAGAAGGTCCATGGACTGTTCTGCGGTCAGATATTTGGGCAGAACTTTATCCTGCTTGGGCGGCTTGATGGAGGCTGTGGGGTTCTCTTTGAGCAGGTCTACCTGATTGACCAGATAATCATAAAAGCCGTGGAGACTGGCCAGCCGCCGGGCCGTCGAAGATTTTTTGTTGCCGCACTCGCTGTTCAGAAAGTACAGATACTCATAAACGTCTTCCTTGGTCACACTGCCCCAGAAAGCCGTATCGAGCCCCTTGGGGTCGATGTCCTTTATCTCGGTATCGTCGGTCACAAGGCCGCGCCGACGCTTCATAAAGCGGCTGAAATTGCGCAGGTCGCAGTAATAGCTGAAGGCCGTGTTGGGGCTTTTGCCTGCGATGACTTCCAGATAGCGCACATACGCGACGATGTCCGGCGAGGCATCATCAAAAGGCTTATGTTTTTCGGGATTTTTCTCGTCCAGATAAATCGACATGGTTTCCTCTTTTTATGGTCACAGACGGTCAGATTTCAGGGCATGGATGGCGTCCGAGATATAGGCGGCACCGACAAGCTTCATGCCGGGATAATCGGCGGCGTTCAGATGTGCAAGGCTGTGCTTTGGTACGACGGCACGCTCAAAGCCGATACGTTCCGCTTCCCGCAGACGCTGCTCCAGATTCGGCACGCTGCGCACCTCGCCGCCGAGGCCAACTTCACCAATGGCGATGAGCTTATCGCTCACGGGGCAGTCCAGAAGCGAAGACACCATGCTCAGACAGACGGCAAGGTCGCAGGCGGTATCCCGCAGGGTGATGCCGCTGACGATGTTGATATATACGTCCAGATTGCCGAAGAAATAGCCTGCACGCTTTTCCAGCACGGCAATGAGCAGATTCATGCGGTTGTAGTCGTAACCGCTGCAGGCTCGCCGGGGTGCCGGAAAATTCGTCTTGGTCGCAAGGGCCTGTATCTCGCTGAGAATGGGGCGGCTGCCTTCCATAGTACAGGCGACGCAGTTCCCGGAAACGCCCAGCGGACGGCCTTCCAGGAGCATCTGGGACGGATTTTCGATTTCCTCAAGGCCCTGCCCTGTCATATCAAACATACCAAGCTCGTTGGTGGAGCCATAGCGGTTCTTAGCCGCCCGCAGGATGCGGTATGGCAGCATTTTGTCTCCCTCAAAGTAAAGAACCGTATCCACGATATGCTCCATGACCTTCGGGCCTGCGATAGCACCGTCCTTGTTGACATGGCCCACGATAAACATCGGGATCTCCTGCTTTTTAGCGACAGCCAGCAGGCGGGCCGCACTCTCTTTCACCTGACTGACCGTGCCGGACGAAGACGAGATGTCCATACACCGCATGGTCTGGATGGAGTCGATGACGACCAGTTCCGGCTTTTCCTTCTCGATGAGGCCGCAGATCTCGTCTACGTCGTTTTCTGCCGCCAGATAGATGTTATCCTGCGGGACTTTCAGGCGGGCCGCACGCAGCTTGACCTGACGGACAGACTCTTCGCCCGTGATATACAGCACCGTGTGCTGGTTGGAGATGGCACCGCAGAGCTGCAAAAGCATCGTAGATTTGCCTACGCCCGGCTCACCGCTCAGCAGTACGACGCCGCCCAACACGATGCCACCGCCCAGTACGCGGTCAAGCTCGGAAATGCCCGTCAGGATGCGGCTCTTTTCCTCGGTCGTGCTGATGTCGGCCAGACGCCTTGCCGTCAGCGAGGTGACGCCCTCCTGCCGGACAGGCGCAGCGGCTTTGCCGCCGGAAAGCCCGGCCTTGGGCGCTTCGGCGACCACATCCTCATTCATGGTGTTCCAACTGCCGCAGCTGGGGCAGCGGCCCATCCAGCGGGGGCTTGTCTCTCCACAGTTGGAGCAGACGTATACGGTTTTCAGCTTCGGTTCTTTCATTCTGGACTCCCTGTTTTCATTTCATGAAAATCATTTTCTTTATCATACCACATCCGGCCCAAGGCCGCAAGAAAGCCGGGCGCTTATCCGGCCTGCATCAGACGATTTGCAAGACACACAAGGCCGGTGGCCGCACCGCAGAGCGGGCAGAGACAGACCGCCAGTAAGGCGAATTGCCCCACCAGGAGCCGTGCTCCTGCCGGATGGCTTCCCTTATCCCCTCTGCCGAAAGAGAACGCATGGATCCGGCTACTGACCTGCAGAGCCGAGGCACCGAACAGGCAGAGCGCACCCGCCGCCAGCGCCGTCGGCAGGCTGGCGGTGAGCAAAAAGAGAACGAGCTGTTTTGCCCCGAGGCTATTCAGGAGCTGCGCCGAGAGCAGGCCGGAGCCTGTCCCGTATAACATCGCAAACAGAAAGATGGGCAGCGGCCCCACTGCCGAAAGCCCCAGCAGGAGGAACACTGCCGCCGCCCCGAGGACGACAGCCAGCTCAGCCCCGAATAGTCCCACCGCCTGTGCTGTACTGGACGCCGCGAACACTCCGCGCCAGCAGTCCAGATAATAGGCCAGCGTTTCCATCTCTTCAGCGTCGCACAGCGCCTGCAGGACGCCCGCCATCAGCGTACCGAAGAGATAGGCCGCCGCCAGAAGGATGCAGTCCCGGCTGGCCTGGAAGGGCTTCCGCCGGGGAGCTTTCTGAGGCGGCCTTTCCGTCAGCCGCCCGGAAGCAGGCGTCATGGCTTCTTTTTCTGCCACAGACTCGCCTGCTGTATCTTCCGGCAGCGTCGGCACAAGCGCCGCTGCATTTGTTTTCGTTTCCTGATAGACCCACATCGTGCTTTTTCCCTCCTGCTTTTGTTGTGTATGGCCGCTGTAGCGTGGACTGAGCATTCAGCGCCGCTTTCGCTCCGCGCGCAGCATTCCGAGGATCCCGCCCAGAACCCCCATCAGCAGGACAAGCCCCGCCCGGACGAACTGCATCGTTTCCCACTCACTCTGGTACAGTGTACCCAGAATAAAAAGCAGCCCTGCAAAGAGAACTCCTTCCGCTGAGCCCCAGACGAGCCCTTTGCCCTTTTGCAGAATGGCCATCAGCAGACCGCTGAGAAAGCTGCCGAGACAGACTGCCGCTGTGGCCAGCGGAGCAGCGGCCTCCTGCGTCAGGCCCTGTTTGACCATCAGCCAGCCGAACCCTGCCAGGCTCACGGCTGCTGCCGCACTGCCCACTCCGAAAACGACCAGCAGCCCTATCGCCGGGAACCTCTTGGTATCAGACATAAAAACGCGCCTCCCTGCACCTACTGTATGCAGGGAGACGCGTTCAAAGCACGAATCCGGAAAATTATTACTTCTTGGGGGCGTTGTCCATGTTCAGCTTTTCGACAGAGCTGATGGCGTTCTTGGTGAAGCGGATCTTCACACGGTCAGCGCCAGTCTCCAGCACGAAGGTGTCGTCCTTGATAGCGACCACACGGCCGATGACGCCGCCGATGGTGGTGACCTGATCGCCGATCTCCAGAGAAGAGCGCATTGCAGCGTCCTTCTTCTCCTGCTTTTTCTGGGGACGGTAGATCATGAAGTAGAGCATCACCAGCATCAGAGCCAGAGTAAAGAAAAGGCTGATGTAGCTTTCGGTCGTAGTCAGAAATTGCATTGGGCAAAATCTCCTCTCAAATTCATATGACCTTATTATACGCGCTTATCCAGCATGTTTCAAGGCTAAATCTCAAATTCGTGTGTCGAGCAGCTTGACATAGCGGTCATGGAAGGCGGTAAAGGTGCCTGCATCCAGCTCATCGCGGATGCGCTCCATCAGGTGATTGTAGAACCAGAGGTTGTGCATGACGGCCAGACGCATACCCAGCAGTTCCTCTGCCTTGAACAGGTGGCGGATATAGGCGCGGGAGTAGTTCCGGCAGGCCGGGCAGCCGCAGGCGGGGTCGATGGGGCGCTCGTCGCGCTCGTACTTGGCGTTCTTGATGTTGATGATGCCGCCCCAGGTGTTCAGGTGGCCGTGGCGGGCATTGCGGCTGGGCATGACGCAATCGAAGAGGTCCACGCCGCGGGAGACGGCCTCGATGATGTTGCCGGGAGTGCCTACGCCCATCAGGTAACGGATCTTATCCTTGGGCATATAGGGCTCGACTGCGCTGATCATCTCGTACATCACCTCAGTGGGCTCACCCACAGCGAGGCCGCCGATGGCGTAGCCGTCCAGGTCCAGGTCGGCGATCTGCTTCATGTGCTCCACGCGCAGGTCGGCGAAGGTGCAGCCCTGATTGATGCCGAAGAGCAGCTGGTCGGGGTTGACGGAGATGCCTTCATGCTTCAGGCGGGCCATCTCATCCTTGCAGCGCTTGAGCCAGCGGGTGGTGCGCTCGCAGCTGGCTTTGGAGTAATCGTGCTGGGCGGGGTTCTCGACACACTCGTCAAAGGCCATGGCAATAGTGGAACCGAGGTTTGCCTGGATCTGCATACTTTCCTCAGGACCCATGAAGATGCGGTGGCCGTCGAGGTGAGAGGCAAAGGTCACGCCCTCCTCGGTGATCTTGCGCAGCTTTGCGAGGCTGAACACCTGAAATCCGCCGCTGTCGGTGAGGATGGGGCCGTTCCAGCGGGTGAACTTGTGCAGACCGCCCATCTCTGCCACCAGCTTGTCGCCGGGACGCAGATGCAGATGGTAGGTGTTGCAGAGCATGACCTGCGCACCGATGTCCTTCAGGTCATGGGCAGACAGGCCGCCCTTGATGGCGCCGGCGGTGGCAACATTCTGGAATGCGGGGGTCTGCACCGTGCCGTGTACGGTCTTGAACTCGCCCCGCCGGGCGTTGTGCTCCTGCTTGAGCAGCTTGTAGGTCGTCAAAGAAGGCATAATATTTTTCCTTTCTGCGCACGGAAAACAGCCGTGCATCCTGCCGCAGGGGGCGTATGCTCTCGCTGCGGATACAGAGTCGGGATATTACAGCGGCGAAGCGCTATAATAGTTACAAGATCAGCATCGCATCGCCAAAGCTGAAGAACCGATATTTCTGCTCGACAGCCACCTTATAGGCGGCCATCGTCTTTTCGTAGCCGTACAGCGCCGACACCAGCATGATGAGGGTGCTTTCGGGCAGATGGAAGTTGGTGATAAGGCCGTCGATGCAGTTGAACTTGACACCGGGATAGAGGAAGATGTCGGTGTTGCCGCTGCAGGCTTTGATCTCGCCGTACTTGGCGGCGACAGCTTCCAGCGTGCGGCAGCTGGTGGTGCCTACGGCGATGACACGATGGCCTGCTGCCTTGGTGTCATGGATGAGCTTTGCAGTCTCCTCGCTGACGGAGTACCACTCGCTGTGCATCTTGTGGTCGGAGATCTCGTCTTCCTGCACGGGGCGGAAGGTGCCGAGGCCGACATGGAGCGTCACCTCGGTGATGTTGACGCCCTTGGCGCGGATGGTATCCATCAGCTCTGGCGTGAAGTGGAGGCCAGCCGTGGGAGCGGCAGCGCTGCCCAGCTCCTTGGCGTAGACAGTCTGATACTGGCTCTGGTCGTCCAGCTGCTTGGTGATATAGGGCGGCAGAGGCATCTTGCCGAACTCGTCCAGCTTCTCGTAGAGGGTCTCAGTGTCGTAGTAGAAAGTGACGAACTTATTGCCGTCTTCCAGCGTCTCGTCCACGATGGCCGTCAGGCTGCCGTCGCCAAAGCTGACCTTGGTACCGGGCTGCATCCGCTTGCCGGGCTTTGCAAGGCACTCCCACTGGTCGCCCTTCACCTGCCGCAGGAGCAGCAGCTCGCAGACGGCGCCGGTGGGCTGCTTGATGCCCACGATGCGGGCGGGCAGGACCTTGGAGTTGTTGACCACCAGCAGGTCGCCCGGCTCGAGGTATTCGGGCAGGTCGTGGAAGATGCGGTGCTGGATGCTGTCGTCTTTCTGGCTCAGGACCATCAGACGGGCCGCATCACGGGGGGACGCAGGCTCCTGTGCAATAAGCTCTTTGGGTAAATCATACCAAAAATCTTTTTTTAACATAGTTAGCATTTGCCTTTCCGATGATTGACACGAATGCCGTATCAATGTTATCATAAAATCTGTATAGCGGTATCTATTATATTGCATAGACGTCTGCTTTGCAAGCGGAGTCTTATGCGAATTGGCTTTTTTTGAAAGGAAAGGTGCTGGAAATGGATAAACAATATAAAGTGGGCGTCGTCGGTGCCACCGGTATGGTAGGCCAGCGTTTTGTTACTCTGCTCGAAAATCATCCCTGGTTCAAGCTGACGACTCTGGCCGCTTCCGGCCGGAGCGCTGGCAAGACCTATGAGGAGGCTGTCGGTTCCCGCTGGGCCATGACCACCCCGATGCCGGAGAGCGTCAAGAAGATGGTGGTGCTGGATGCATCCAAGGTGGAGGAGGTCGCCTCTCAGGTGGACTTTATCTTCTGCGCCGTCAATATGCCGAAGGACGAGATCAAGGCTCTGGAAGAGGCTTACGCCAAGGCAGAATGCCCCGTCGTCTCCAACAACAGCGCAAACCGCTTCACTCCGGACGTGCCGATGGTCGTGCCTGAGATCAACGCCGACCACATCGACATCATCCCCGCTCAGCGCAAGCGCCTGGGTACCAAGCGCGGCTTCATCGCCGTCAAGTCCAACTGCAGCCTGCAGAGCTATGTCCCTGCCCTGCACCCCCTGATGAAGGATTTCGGCGTCAGCAAGGCTCTGGTCTGCACCTATCAGGCCATTTCCGGTGCCGGCAAGACCTTCGATCGGATGCCTGAGATCATCGACAACGTCATCCCCTACATCGGCGGCGAGGAAGAAAAGAGCGAGCGTGAGCCTCTCAAGCTGTGGGGTCATATTGAGGGCGACCACATCGTCAACGCCGAGAAGCCTGTCATCACTGCCCAGTGCTTCCGTGTGCCCGTCTCTGACGGTCACACCGCCGCTGTCTTCGTAAGCTTTGATAAGAAGCCCAGCAAGGAAGAGATCCTCAAGGCTTGGGCCGAGTTCCGCGGCCCCGCACAGGAACTGGACCTGCCCAGTGCACCCAAGCAGTTCCTCCACTACTTCGAGGAGAACGACCGTCCCCAGCCCAAGCTGGACCGCAACACCGAGCACGGCATGGCCGTCTGCATCGGCCGTCTGCGTGAGGACACCCTGTTTGATTACAAGTTCGCCTGCATGAGCCACAACACCCTGCGCGGCGCTGCCGGAGGCGCAGTGCTGCTGGCTGAGCTGCTGGCAGCCAAGGGCTATTTTGACTGATCTGCGCACTTTTTGAACTTCAACGCGCTGCAAAGGAGTTTTTTGCTATGAAGAATCCTGTTTTTACTGGTGCGGGTGTTGCCATCATCACCCCGATGTACGAGGACGGCAGCATCAATTTTGATGAGCTGGGCCGCATCGTTGAGGATCAGATCGCCCGCGGCACCGACGCCATCGTCATCTGCGGCACCACCGGCGAGTGCTCTACCATGACCGACGAGGAGCAGCTGGCCGCCATCAAGTATACCGTGGACCTCGTGAACCATCGTGTGCCTGTCATCGCCGGTGCCGGTTCCAATGACACCGACCACGGCTGTGCTCTGGCTGCAAAGTCTGCCGCCTGCGGCGCAGACGCTCTGCTGCTGGTGACCCCCTACTACAACAAGACCTCTCAGGCTGGCCTTGTCGCCCACTTCACCGCAATGGCAGAGGCCGGCGGCATTCCGGTCATCCTGTATAACGTGCCTTCCCGCACCGGCCTGAACATCGCCCCCGAGACGGCCAAGGAGCTGAGCAAGCACCCGCTCATCAACGGCATCAAGGAAGCCTCCGGCAATATCGGTCAGGTGGCAAAGATCGCGGCCCTCTGCGGCGATGAACTGAACATCTACTCCGGCAACGATGACCAGGTGGTTCCCCTGCTGTCTCTGGGCGGCAAGGGCGTCATCAGCGTCGTCTCCAATGTCAAGCCTGAGCTTGTTCACAACTGCTGCAAGGCATGGTTCGATGGTGATACCGCCAAGGCCCGCGAGCTGCAGCTGGAGATGCTGCCCCTGTGCGATGCGCTCTTCTGCGAGGTCAACCCCATCCCGGTCAAGTACGCCATGAATGTGCTGGGCTGGGAGGCCGGTGAGTGCCGGCTGCCCCTCGTGGAGCCCGGCGACGCACACAAGGAGCAGATCGAGCAGGCTCTGCAGGCTGCAGGTCTTATCAAGGAATAAACGATTTTATGTGCAAATGCCCGGCGAGACAGATCTCCGGGCATTTGCCGTATGATAAAAAAGAGGATAATAACAATGACGGATATTATCATTCAGGGCATCGGAGGCCGGATGGGCCATGTGCTGTGCGAGATGATCGCCCAGCGTGAGGATTGCCGCGTCGTGGCCGGCATCGACATGAAGGACGGCGAGATGAACGGCATTCCCGTGTACGACAGTCTGGACAAGCTGGACGGCAAGGGCGACGTCGTCATCGACTTCAGCGCTCCGGCAGCTGTCGAGAAGGCTCTGCCCTACTGTGAGGCTCACAAGCTGCCCATCGTAGTCTGCACCACCGGTCTTTCCGAGGAACTGCAGCTGAAGCTCGTCCAGCTCTCCCGCAGCATCCCGGTGTTCAAGAGCGCCAATATGTCCATGGGCATCAACGTCCTGTCCGAGCTGTGCAAGCGTGCATCGGCCATTCTGGGCGCAAACTACGACATCGAGATCGTTGAGCAGCACCATCACAACAAGCTGGACGCTCCCAGCGGCACGGCTCTGATGCTGGCTGATGCCATCAACGAAGAAAACGACGGCGCATACCATTACGTCTATGACCGCTCCTCCGTCCGCCAGAAGCGTGACCCCAAGGAAATCGGCATCAGCGCCGTGCGCGGCGGCAGCATCGTGGGCGACCATGAGGTGCTGTTCTGCGGCCCGGACGAGGTCATCACCCTCCGCCATACGGCATATTCCCGCAATATTTTTGCAAATGGCGCAATAAATGCTGCCGTTTATCTTGCAAAAAAGGAGCCCGGCCTGTACAATATGAGTAACATGATCGCAGAGATGTAAGCTTTTCTGCGCATGGCATCATAAGGCACGGTATCGTGCGTCAGGAGACGAGCCTATGGCCAAGCACGCAAAGCACGCAGCCCCTCCCCGCCGTCGGCGTTCCGCCCAAAAGCACACCTCGCATAAGGGCGTCACCCTGTACACACTGGGGGTCCTGCTGGTGGCTGTATCGGTGCTGCTCTCTCTGAGCTTCTGGCCCCGCCGCAGCGTGGATGCAGTTCCTCCGGCAGTGGAGGTGGAGTCCCCTGCTGTTTCGGAGGAGCTTGCCGTGCCTGAACCGCAGCCTGTCGTCACGACACTGCGCTTCTCGGCTACAGGGGACAACCTCATTCATGCACCCATCTATTCGCAGGCCGCCCGGCGGGCTGCAGAGGGCGAAGGATACAGCTTCGATTACTGCTATAGGAATCTGCTCGATTTCTATGCACAGCAGGACATCAACTGGATCAATCAGGAGACACTCTGCAGCAAAGAGCTTGCGCCCTCTACCTATCCCTGCTTCTCGACCCCCGGCGAGTGCGCCGAAGCGCTTTACCGGGCAGGCTTCCGGGTGTTCAGTCTCTCGAACAATCACACCTACGATAAGGGAGCTGCGGGCATTGCCGCCACCCTCCGATTCTGGGAGACGATGCCCGAGGATGTGATCACCACCGGCCTGTGGAAGGGCGAGGCAGACTATGGCCGCATCCCCATCCAGACAGTAGACGGCGTAAAGATCGCGTACCTTTCCTACACCGAGCACACCAACGGCATCCCCCGGAACAGCAAGATGACCGCAAACATCATCTACACCAGCCAGCAGGATGTCATGGAACAGCAGGTGCGGGCGGCCCGGCAGGAGGCCGATTTTGTGGTAGTCGGCGTACACTGGGGCGTCGAGGACAGCCACAACATCACACAGGCGCAGCGCACCTTAGCTCAGTCTCTGGCCGACTGGGGCGCAGATGTGATCATCGGAACCCACCCGCACGTCCTGCAGGACGCCGAATGGCGCACCGCAGCCGATGGACGGAACGTATTTGTGGCCTATTCGCTGGGAAATTTCCTGAGTACCCAAAGCAAGCCTGACCAGCTCATCGGCGCGATTCTGACGTTGGAGCTGGAGCAGACCACCGAGCCGGACGGCAGCGTCCATTGCGCAGTGCGCGGCCCGAAGCTCCATGTGACCGTGACCCACTATGACGCCGGAAAGTCTAATGTCCGCACGTATCTGTTCCGGGATTACACGCCGGAGCTTGCACAGGCCCATGGCGTCCGCGCCGCGTATCCTTCTTTTGGGTACGATTACATCCGCCAGACGGCACAGACCTACATCAACAGCGAATTTTTGGAGCTTGCATAAAGCTTGTATCAGAATGCCCGATGGGCAGAATGGAGTGTTTACTATGTACGGTGTATCCAAAATCAATATTGAGCCGAGCCTGATGATGATCAGTGTGCAGGATGCCGAGTTCAAGGGCAACACGATGGCACGTTATCTGCAGATCTTCGCCGACACTGGCGTCGTGGTGGATATGATCAGCCAGAGCGCTCCCCACGGCACCAGCATGGACTTCAGCTTCACGGCATCCAGCAGCGACCTGCCGCTGGTCATGAAGGCCATCTCTGCGGCAAATCTGGACAAGGACGCCAAGGCTTCTCCCCTCATCAGCGTGGGCTACTCCAAGCTGAATCTCTTCGGTGAGGAGATGGTCACCAGCTGCGGCGTCGCCGCCCGCGCCCTGAATGCTCTGGCAATGGCAGGCATCGAAGTTCTGCTCATCACCACCAGCGATTTGGACATTTCCCTTCTGGTCCGTTCGGAGAACGAGGACGCAGCCTATGAGGCCCTGAAAAAGGCTTACGAGCTGTAATAACGATATTAAGCAGCACCCGTGTCTGATAAAACAGGCATGGGTGCTGTTGCAGCAAAAGACCCGGCGGGTCTCCCCTCTGCGGAGAGGAACCAGCCGGGTCTTTTTATTTTATCAGAAGATTTACAGGCTCACCTTGTGGTAGACCTTCTTGCCTTTCTTGATGACGATGCCCTTGGACAGCTGCTCAGCAGTGAAGCTGACCGTGGGAGCAGCGACCTTCTCACCGTCCACCAGAACACCGCCCTGCACGACGAGACGGCGGGCCTCACCGTTGGAAGCAGCCAGACCAGCCTTGACCATCAGGGTCAGGATGCCGATGGAGCCGTCGGTCAGGTCAGCCTCGGTCAGCTGAGTGTTGGGCATATGCTCAGCATCACCGGCAGCACCGCTGAACAGGGCGCGGGCTGCATTCTGGGCCTTGGCGGCCTCCTCTTCGCCGTGGACCATCTTGGTCAGCTCGAAGGCGAGGATCTCCTTGGCCTCGTTGAGGCGCTGGTCCTTCCAGGTGCTCATCTCGTCGATCTGCTCCAGCGGCAGGAAGGTCAGCATACGGATGCACTTCATGACATCCGAATCGCCGACGTTGCGCCAGTACTGATAGAACTCGAAGGGGCTGGTCTTGTTGGGGTCGAGCCAGACGGCGTTGCCGGCGGTCTTGCCCATCTTCTTGCCCTGAGAGTCGGTCAGCAGGGTGATGGTCATAGCATAAGCATCCTTGCCCAGCTTGCGGCGGATAAGCTCGGTGCCGCCCAGCATATTGCTCCACTGGTCATCGCCGCCGAACTGCATGTTGCAGCCGTAATGCTGGAACATGTAGTAGAAGTCGTAGCTCTGCATGATCATGTAGTTGAACTCGAGGAAGGACAGGCCCTTCTCCATGCGCTGCTCATAGCACTTGGCGCGCAGCATGTTGTTGACGGAGAAGCAGGCACCCACGTCGCGCAGCAGCTCGACGTAGTTCAGGTTCAGCAGCCAGTCGGCGTTGTTCAGCATCAGAGCCTTGCCGTCGGAGAAGTCGATGAACTTCTCCATCTGCTTCTTGAAGCAGGCGGCGTTGTGGGCGATGTCCTCCTTGGTCAGCATCTTGCGCATATCGGTGCGGCCAGAGGGGTCGCCGATCATGGTGGTGCCGCCGCCGATGAGGGCGATGGGCTTGTTGCCTGCCATCTGCAGACGCTTCATCAGGGTCAGGGCCATGAAGTGGCCGGCAGTCAGGCTGTCGGCGGTGCAGTCAAAGCCGATGTAGAAGGTGGCCTTGCCGTTGTTGATGAGGTCGATGATCTCGTCATCGGTGATCTGAGCCACGAGGCCGCGGGCCTTGAGTTCTTCGTACAGAGTCATAAAAATTTCCTCCTGTTTGTCGGGCAGAGGGAAAATAAAACGCCCCCTGCCAAAATAAATTTGGCAGAGGGCGATAAAATTCGCGGTACCACCTCTGTTTGCCGCCTCTTCACAGAGACGGCCTCACGAGTGCGCACCCCAGAGTAGAGTGACACTCCTGCGTTTGTAACGCTCGCACGCGGCACAGCCTACTATTCGTTCAGCCTGCGGCTCAGGGACGTATTTCGCCTGCGTCTCTGCAGCCCCTTTCACCAGCCGGGGCCTCTCTGGGCAGAGCGCATCAGGGTACTCGGTTCCCATCTTCGCCTTTCAACGAGATTCAGTTTAGCACATCCCTGCCGGAATGTCAAGCGCTGGCTTTTTCTTATTTTTCTGCGTTCCGGCCCAGCATTTCCCGGGCATTGGCCAGCGAAAGCTCTGTGACATGGTCGCCGGAGATGAGGCGGGCCAGCGCCTCTACACGGCCATTCTCGTCCAGCGGGTGTATCTCAGTATAGGTACGCTCGTTCGTGATATTTTTCTGAATGAGCAGATGGCAGTCGGCCAGCGCAGCGATCTGTGCGGTATGAGTGATGCAGAGGATCTGATGGCCCTCGGCGCTCTGACGCAATACCTCGCCGATACGGCTGGCTGCTTTGCCCGATACGCCGCTGTCGATCTCGTCATAGATGACCGTCGGCACGGCATCCTTATCAGCCATTGCGTTTTTAATGGCAAGGGTAATACGGCTCAACTCACCGCCCGAGGCGATCTTTGCCAGAGGCTTCGGGGCTTCGCCGGGGTTTGTGGAGATATAGAACTCGATGCTGTCCTGTCCATGGCTGGCCAGCGGCCCACGCGAATGGCGAAGCGTCATCCGCACGCCCGGCATATTCAGGAAGTCCAGCGTACCAGAGATGCGCTTGTTCAGCTCATCAAAAGCTTTCAGACGGGTCTGGGTCAGGGCTTCGGCTTTTTCCCGCGCAAGGGTGTAAAGGCGGCGCTGCTCTTTCTGCAAGTGCTCTACCCTCTCCTGCGAGGACTGTATCATCTCAAGTTCTTTCCGCGCCCGTTCGCCAAAGGCAAGGATGTCCTCTACGGTGTCTCCGTACTTCCGACGGAGCTTATAGATAAGGTCGATGCGCTGCTCGATCTCGTCCAGCTCTGCGTCGTTGGTGTCGTAGGCATCCAGACGGCCAATGAGGTCTGCGGCGACGTCCTTTGCGGTGTAATAAAGGTCGAGCAGCTGGCCCGCACCGGCAGACAGCTCTCCGTCGAGCTGTGCCGCTGCGTCCACAGCGTTGGAGGCTTCGCCCAGAAGGTCAACAGCCCCCGGGGCCTCGTCGCCGCCAGAGAGCAGCGCGTAACACTGTGCGATACGGTCCCGGATGATGGAAGCGTTCGCCAGCACTTTGCGGCGGCTTTCCAGCGTCTGCTCCTCCCCTGCCGTCAGGCCGGCATCGTCGATCTCCTGCACCTGATAGCTCAGCAGGTCGATACGGCGCTGCTTTTCGTTCTCGTCGGTTATCATGGCGTCCAGCGTCTTTTTGACGCCGACCAGTTCCCGGTAGATAGCATAATACGCCTGATATTCAGCACTGTTCTGGGCGTAAGCATCCAGAATGCCCTCATGGCGGGCCGGGTTCAGCAGGCCCACGGAGTCATGCTGACCGTTGATGTTGATAAGCCCCCCGCAAAGCTCCCGCAGGACGGCGGCAGTGGCCGGCATCCCGTTGATACGGCAGGTGCTCTTGCCCTCGGCGGTGATCTCACGGCTGAGCAGCAGGGCCTCCGAGCGCTCATAGCCTGCCTTTTCGAGGCTGTCGAGAACAGCAGGCGGCACGTCCTCGAACGCCGCCCGGATGACGGCCTTGGCCGCGCCGGTGCGCACGAGATCCTTGGAAGTGCGGTTGCCCAGAATGGCGTTGATGGAGTCGATAAGGATGGATTTGCCTGCGCCCGTCTCACCGGTCAGGACATTGAGCCCCTTCTCAAAGTGGACATTGGCTTTCTGGATAACTGCAACATTTTCGATTTGCAGGCTGCTCAGCATAGTTTCACTCCCGCGTTTATTTCTGCCCGATATGACGGGTCAGTTCCGAACAGATGGTCTTTGCATCCCGCTCCGAACGGGCTACGATAAGGAATGTATCGTCGCCGGAAAGCGTACCGACGACATTCTTCCATTTCAAGGCGTCGAACACCTCACAGGCAGCGTTCGCCATGCCGGAGTAGCACTTCACCAGCACGACATGTCCGGCAAAATCCACCCCCAGCACCGACTCGTGGAATATCGTCTCGAACCGGCCCTGCATCTTGGGGTTGAGGCTTTCGTTATGGCTGGAAACGTAGCGATAGCCGTCGGCGGTGGCAGCTTTGACGAGGCACAGCTCCCGAATGTCCCGGGAAATGGTAGCCTGTGTCACCTCGAAGCCCTCCTGGCGCAGATGCTCAAGAAGTACCTCCTGTCGGCTGATGGGATGCTCCTGAATGAGGCGGAGGATCGTCTGCTGACGTTCCGTCTTGCCTTTTGCCTCAGCTGGATTGTTTCGGCCCATATTCCTTGCCTCCTCTTGTTATTATCTCCGGCTGCGCAGCTTCTGGTCGATGGCCTGAAACTGGTCTGCCCTGCTGAAGGTAACGAGCTGTACGATCTGGTCAGAGAGGCGTATCTCCGCCGTCGAGCCGGCACTGAGCGGATATTCCGCTGCGCCGTCGCAGCTCAGGAACACTTCGTTGTCGATGACCTGCCCCACACAGATGTTTATTTTGCGCTCCTGCGCAAAGACCATTGCGGGGCTGGTCAGACTGTGGGGACAGATGGGCGTGACGACGATGCCCTTGGTCTGCGAGTCCAAGATCGGCCCGCCGGCCGCCAGCGAATAGGCTGTAGAGCCTGTGGGGGTCGCCACGATGACGCCGTCACCACGGTAATGCTCTACAAGGATGTCGTCGCAGTAGATGCTGAAGTCGATGGCCTGCTGCAGACGGCCTTTCGTCACGACCACATCGTTGAGGGCATGGCCTTCCCAGCCATCCTCGCCCAGCACCCGCACATAGAGCAGCATCCGGCTGTCCAGAAGATACTCTCCCCGCACCAGAGCGGCGAGTTTTTCTTCCATTTCATCCACCTCACAGGTGGCGAGGAAGCCGCAACGTCCGATGTTAATGCCGAGGATGGGCTTTTGATATTGCAGCGTAAAATTTGCCTCGTGCAGGATGGTACCGTCGCCGCCGATGGTCAGGATGACATCGGTGCGCGGAAGGCATTCTTCCAAAGGAAGGTACTGTACACCTTCCACGTAGCAGGACTCTTTCAGGTCATCCCGCATCAGGACGACAGCTTCCTGCATCAGCAGGAGCTGCGCTGCCCGGCGGGCAGTGTCGGCAGCCTGTTCCTTTCCGGGGTTTGGCGAAATGTAAACAGTCATAGGGCGGTTTATTCCTCCGTCTCCCAGCAGATTTACTTGTCCAGAGAGCTGTGGCTTGCCGCTACGACCTGCTCGGCGACGGAATCATCCAGCACACCGGGCTGTTCGCTCTTCTGGACGAACATCAGGTACTCGATGTTGCCCTCAGGGCCTTTGACGGGGCTGAAATCCAGTCCGCGCACGACGAAACCGTTTGCAGCGGCATAGCCCATCGCATTGTGGAGCACTTCGCGGTGGGTGGCAGGGTCGCGGACGACACCGTTTTTGCCCACCTTCTCGCGGCCAGCCTCGAACTGAGGCTTGACGAGGCAGACGCCCATTGCGTCGGGCGTCGTGATGGCCTGCGCCACCGGGAAGATATGATGCAGCGAGATAAACGACACATCCACGCTGAAAAACTCGATAGGCTCTGCCAGCATGTCCAGCGTGACATTGCGGATGTTGGTGCGCTCCATGTTGACGACGCGCTCGTCGGTGCGCAGGCTCCATGCCAGCTGACCGTAACCGACGTCCACGGAATAGACCTTGACCGCGCCGTTCTGCAGCATACAATCGGTAAAGCCGCCGGTGGATGCACCAATGTCCATACAGACCTTGCCGTTCGGCGTCAGAGGAAAGCACTGCATTGCCTTTTCCAGCTTGAGGCCGCCGCGGCTGACATAGCCGATGTCATGGCCTCGCACCTCGACCTTGGCGTCTTCCTTTATCATCTCACCAGCCTTGTCCACCTTCTGCTCGTTGACAAAAACGACACCGGCCATGATGAGGGCTTTGGCGCGCTCACGGCTCTGGATCATGCCGTGCTGCACCAGATATTGATCCAAACGAATTTTCAAAGTGTTTTCTCTCCTTTCGGGTCTGCTTCCCGCACGGCCTCGGCCAGATGTGCGGCATCCAGACCGGTCACCTGTTTGATTTGAGGCACCGTCGCATGAGGCAGACACAGCTCCCTCACGGCACGGTGGATGTACCGGCCCTGCCAGCCAGCATCCTGCAGGGCGCGGGCAAGATGTTCGCCGATGCCGCCGCAGGCCACACACTCTTCGGCCATCAGAACGACGGGATAGGAAGAAAGGTCATGGATCAGTTCTTCCTCAAACGGGAAGATGCGCACCAGCTTATAAACATCGCAGGGGATGCCCTCTTTGGCCAGCATCTCTGCCGCTGCAAGAACATCTTCTACCTCGTCGGCGTAGCTCACCAGTGCGGCTTTTGCACCCGGTGTGAAAATGAGTTTATCGTACTCCCTGCCTGAGCAGCTGTATTTTGCCAGAGTTTTGCTCTCTCCGCCGCGGGGGTAACGGATGGCCCGGGGACCCTGCATCTCATGGCTCAGCAGGATGGGAAGCCAATGCCGCAGTTCTTCGTAGTTTGAAGGCGAATAGATGGGCATTCCGGTCTGGCTGAGAAAAGCGGGGTCATAGATCCCCTGGTGTGTCTCCCCGTCTTCGGGGACGAAACCTGCACGGTCCACCGCGAAGACGACATTTTCATGCAGAAGGTTGACGTCATGGATGATCTGGTCGTAGCTGCGCTGCAGGAAGGTCGAATAAATGCAGACCACCGGCAGCATCCCCTTGCTGGCCAGACCGGCTGCAAAGGTCACGGCATGCTGTTCGGCCATGCCGACATCGAAGAAGCGCTCCGGATGGGCATGACTGAAAAACTGCAGACCTGTGCCGTATTTCATGGCGGCAGTAATGGCACAGAGGGTCTTGTCGGTGTTTCCGGCGGCGCTGAGCGTCCGGCCAAAGGCACTCGAGAACGACTCTGCCGGAGCGACCTCGGGGTCAGGGATGCTGGTCGGGTCGAACTTGGAAACGCCATGGTAATTGCCGGGGTTCGACTCAGCAGGCGCATAGCCCTTGCCTTTCTTCGTCACGACATGGAGCAGCGTCGGCCCGGGCTGAGCACAAACGGTCTGGAAAATGCGCTCCAGTTCCGGCTCGTCGTGGCCGTCGATGAGGCCAAAATAGTGAAAACCCATATCCTCGAACATCGTGGAATGGCACATGGCCCGGCGGATCGCTTTTTTGCTGTTCTGAAGAGCGCTTTTGATGGGCGCTCCGATGACAGGCACACCGTTCAGAAAGCTGTTGACATTTTCCTTGGCCGTAAAATAGCCGTTCGTGGTGCGCAGATGGCCCAGATAGCCTGCCAGCGCACCGACATTGTGGGAAATGGACATCTTATTGTCGTTGAGGATGACCAGAAGATTGTCCAGCTTTCCGATATTGTTCATCCCCTCGTAGACCATGCCGCCGGTGAATGCACCGTCGCCGATGATGGCCACCACATGGCCCGGCTCCCCTTTCAGCTTTTTGGCCCATGCGATGCCGATGGCAACAGAAAGGGCCGTATTGCCGTGTCCGGCGATAAAAGCATCATGGGCGCTCTCATTGGGATTCGGAAAGCCCGAAAGGCCGTCCAGCTTCCGCAAGGTGCCAAAGCGCTGATACCGCCCGGTCAGGAGCTTATGGGTGTAGCACTGATGTCCTACGTCAAACACGAAAGCATCCTGAGGAGTCTCAAAGACACGGTGAAGTGCTACCGTCAACTCGACCGCACCGAGATTGGAGGCAAGATGACCTCCTGTTTTGGATACGCTGTCCAGCAGAAACTGACGGATCTCGCCGCAGAGCTGCTGGATCTGCGCGCTGCTCAAGCGCTTCAGGTCACGAGGCTGTGAAATATTCTGAAGCAATGAAGGATGCATAAAATGACTATCCTCCTCACATTTCAAATTCCGGATATTTTTTGATTAGACAAGGTGCATGGGATATAGGCAGCCGACCACGATGCCGACGACCATGCCGGCCATGACCTGCAGGGGCGTATGTCCGACCATCTCCTTCAGATGCATATTCTGCAAAAACGGAGAGTTCTTTTCGCTGATGTCGATCCACTCTTCGATCATCTGGTTGAGCACCTTGGCCTGCTCGCCCGTCTCGTGGCGCACGCCCATTGCGTCGTGCATGGTGATGATGGCGACCACACTGGCTACGGCAAAAATAGCCGAGCTGACTCCTTCGCTGCGGGCTGCGGCAATGACCATCGCGCAGACGGTCGCGCTGTGGGCACTGGGCATACCGCCGTCGCCCCACATCCGCTCGAGCTGGAACTTGCCCAGCAGGATAAAGTTGATGATGGTCTTGAGTACCTGTGCAACGAACCAGCCCATGATGGAAACGGTCAATATCTCGTTGACCGAGAACAATTCTTTGATAAATTGCATAGTTTGTTCACCTTCTTGAATTTTATCGCAATCCCACAGCCAGTGTCTCAAAAAGCAGCGCATTTGCGATAAGTAGTCCTGTGCGATCTCTGAGACGATCTCGGCGCAGAATGCGGCTGGCTCAGCTGCGGCGGTTCAGCAGTGTGCGGGCCAGCTGCTCCAAAAACGAACTCTTTTCGCCGAATGCGTCGCGTAGCGCTGTGCAGGTCTCGTCATTCAGCTTTTCCGCCAGCTGCATGGCACCGTCAACGCCGAACAGGGTGACAAAAGTCGTTTTGCCGTTTTCGCTGTCGCTGCCAATGGGTTTGCCCAGCTGCTCGGCGGTCCCGGTCACGTCCAGCACATCGTCCACGATCTGGAACACGAGACCGATGCCATAAGCATATGCTTCCAGCGTCTTACGCTGGACCTCATCGGCCTGTGCTGCAGCACCGCCCATCTGGATGGCTGCATTGATGAGTGCGCCGGTCTTGTGGCGGTGGATGAGACGGAGCTGTTCCTCGGCAGCGGCAAGCGCCTCGTATTTCAAATCGAGTTCCTGACCGTACACCATGCCTCGGCTGCCTGCACCTGCGCCCAGCGCCTGTGCCGCGTGGACACAGACAGAAGCGGGAGCAGGCGCACCGGCGACTGCCTCGAAAGCCTCGGTCAGCAGGACATCACCGGCCAGCATCGCGGTGGATTCGCCGAATGCCTTGTGGCAGGAGGGCTTGCCGCGGCGCATATCGTCGTTATCCATGCAGGGCAGATCATCGTGGATGAGCGAATAGCAGTGCAGCATCTCGACTGCGGCTGCAAACTGCTCAGCTGCCTCGGCATTGCCGTGGAGCATATCACACACGGCCAGCACCAGCACAGCGCGAATACGCTTGCCGCCGCCCAGCAGGCTGTAGCGTGCTGCGCGGCAGACGTCAGATCCCTCAGGAAGATAGCGCTCGCACGCCTGACTCAATGCCTTTTCTGCACGGGCCAGATATTCGTCATACTGTTTTTTATACTCTGCGCTCTCCATAATGGTTCCTCCCTGCAAGCTGGTTGCTTTTATTCTTCTGTTTCGGGGGCTGCCTTTTCGCTGCGGGCGGCGTCGATCTCCTCCATTTGGAGAGACGCTTTTTCCAGCGCAGCATGGCAGTATTCCATCAGCGAAGCCGCTTCTGCGTAGAGCTTGACCGACTCGGAAAGGGTCGTCTCTTCGCTCTGCATCTGGCTCAGGATAGTTTCCAGACGGGCCATGCCGTCTTCAAAGCTTTTGGGTGCTCTCATTCAGTTCCTCCACGGACATGACCGTACATTCTGCTGTGTGCGCTGCACCGCGCAGGGTGAGCTTATCACCGGCTGCAAGAGCGTCTGTACTGCACAGCCTGCCTTTGCTGTCGTATACCATCGCATAGCCGCGCCCCAGTACCCGGTAGGGGCTGAGCGAGTCGGCCAGCGCAGCGGCGTGGCGCAGCTGCGCCTGCCGCTGCTGAATGCAACTCTGTGCTGCGGCCTTAAGTTTTTCTTGCTTCACGGCAAGCTCTGCCTGCCCACCGGTCAATTTCCGACGGGTCATATCATAGGAAAGCTGCTGCTCAGCCATCATCAGACGACCAGACGCTGCATCCAGATGGTTCTGCATCGCATTCTGGCAGCTCTGCTCCAGCTGGGACAGCACCCGCAGAAGCTCTGCACGGTCCGGCACGGCTAGTTCTGCCGCAGCCGACGGGGTCGGCGCGCGACGGTCCGCCACAAAGTCCAAAATGGTAAAGTCTATCTCATGCCCGATGGCGCTGATGAGCGGCACTTTGCAGCGGTAGGCCGCCCGGGCGATGACCTCGGCGTTGAAGACCCAGAGGTCTTCCCTGCTGCCGCCGCCCCGGGCTACGATGATTTCGTCTGCCCGGCCGCTTTTGTCCAGCTTTCCAATGGCATCTGCAATCTGCTGCGCCGCTTCAAAGCCCTGCACATTGACCGGGCAGAGCAGAAGTTTTGCCGCAGGCCAGCGCCGACCAATAACATTGCGAATGTCCTGCAATGCCGCGCCGGTCTTGCTGGTGACGACGCCGATGCATTTGGGATACGCGGGCAGCGGCTTTTTGTGCTCTGCCGCAAAAAGCCCCTCCTGCTCGAGCCTGGCTTTCAGCTGCTCAAAAGCAAGCTGCGCCGCACCGATACCGTCCGGGAACATTTCGTTGACATAGATCTGGAACGCGCCGTCCCGCTCATAAAGAGTAGCACGGCATCGCACGACTACCTTCATGCCCTCTTCCGGGCGGAAGCCCAGCCGCCGCGCATCTGAGCGGAACATCACCGCTTTGACACTGGCGCTGGCGTCCCGGAGAGAGAAATAACAGTGGCCGCTGCGGGCGTTCTGTACGAAGTTTGCGATCTCGCCCCGCAGCGCCAAATCGAACAGGATGTCATTTGCATCCAGCAGCGTCTTGACATACTGGTTCAGGGCCGAGACAGTGATCACTTCAGCCATAGCCCGGCCTCCCGTGCGGCGAGGATAGACACGCCGATGGCGTTGTCACTGGAATACTGGCCGGGTACGAAATACACCTGCGGGAGGCGCTGCTGCACCCAGCTGCGGATAATGTCACTGCTCATGACGCCGCCTGCACAGACCACAGCAAGCCCGGGATATTCCTTCTGAGCCGCTTTGGTCATCTTGACCACGGTATCTGCCACGCAGAGCAGGCAGTACTTGCAGACATAGGCAGGGCTTTTGCCAGCTGTCAATAAAGCATTGCACTGGTTTTCCAGCCCGGAAAGGCTGCATTCCATACCGCGAACGCTGGATCTCGGTTTTATCGTCTCATCACATTCCGCGGCAAGACGGGAGACTTCGACGCCAGCCGGGAATCCAAAGCCCAGCTTGACACCCACACGGTCCACAGCCTGTCCGGCGTAGAGGTCGGAGCTGGTCCCCAGCGTCTCGATATGCTTCACTTCATCGCAAAGAAGCAGGTCAGTCGTGCCGCCGGAAATGTGGAACAGCAGTGTTTTCTCGCGGAAGAGCTCTTCACCCTTGGCCGCAAACAGTGCCGCCGCCGCATGGCCCTGCTGATGGGTCGTGCGGATGAGCGGGATGCCCCGGGCCAGCGCGAACGCCTCGGCAGCGCTGACACCCGCCAGAAAACAGGGCATATAACTGCCCTCTACCGGGCGCGGCTTTTCCGACACACCTATGGCGCTGATTTGGGTCAAGTCAAACTCGCTGCCCAGTTCTGCCAGCATCTCGGGCAGGGCGACTGTGTGATGAAAAAGGGCGTCGCTCTGGCGCAGGCCCAGCTGGCCCTCCTTCACCGGAAGGAAACGCTTTTTTGCGCAAACAACCTCTCCGGCTGTATTAAAGACGGCCAGAGAGGTTGCATAATTGCTGGTGTCGATGCCCAGCGTATAGCTGCTCACAGCTGCTCAGGCTCTGCGTCCAGACCCTGCTCGCGTGCCACCGTACCCAGCAGGCCGTTGACGAACTGATAATCCTCGTCTGCGCCATACTTTTTGGTCAGCTCGACTGCCTCATTGATGACGACGCCAGGCTTTTTCTCGTCGCCGTACAGCATCTCGGCCAGACCCAGACGGAGCACCGTCAGGCTCACGCGGGGCAGACGCTCCATCGTCCAGTTGCGCAGATGGGCGCTGATGAGGTCATCCACCTCTGCGGAATGCTCATAATAAGCCCGCAGCAGCCGCTGGCCAAAAACATCCACCGGATGCTCTTCATCGCACTCGTGGTGGTTGTCCAGAGCCTCCTGCAGGGGAATGTCACCAAAGGTCTGAGAAAATGCCAGCAGAAATGCATTTTCGCGTGCTTCACGACGGGGCAGAATATTTTCCATAATGTTCCTCTCACAGCGGCAAGGCCCTCCCTTTTGCGGGAAGGCCGGCCGCAATTTTCTTTTACGTTTTGTTTTTCGGCTCAGGCCTGCGGCTCAGCCGCCGGGGCCAGACCGGCAATGACGAGGTCAACGCGGCTGACCGTGACATTGGTCATGTTCTGGACGGCAGACTTGACGTTTTCCTGCACCTTTTCGGCCACAGCCGGGATGCGTGCGCCAAAGGCTGCTACAATTTCCAGAGTGATCTCTGCCGTGCCGTCCCGCATCTCTACGGTAACGGGCGACTGGACGTTGGCGCGCTCGAGAAGGTCTTTCACCTTCCGGTTCTGCTTGCCGCAGGACACTTCTGCCACACCCTCGATCTCCAGCGCTGCACAGCGGGCGATCTTGCCGATGACCTCTGTGGAGATCTGCAGACTGCCGCCTTTAAGATCCATGTTCTGTAAATCCATTCTATGGCCCTCCATCCAAAATGAGCGTATGCCCATTTTATTTTATGCGTTCCATGCAAAGAGAGGATCCCTTTGCAAAACCTTTGATGTCATTATACCATTTTCTCCGGTTTTATACAACACCTTACTTCACTTCCACCACAGTAATATTCTGCGCAGTCACCTCGCTCTTGCTGAGCACGATGTCCCGTATCTGGGCCACCTGTGCCGCCGTCAGCGCGTCGCCGGAGGTCATCACGGTCAGGTCAGCCCGGCCGGACTGCAAAAAGCAGAGGCAGTCGGCAAAGCCTTTCGCCTTGACCAGCGTTTCTATCTCATTTTCTGCGTTGAGGTCTTCGAGGTTGGAAGTCAGCTGCTGGGTATAACCTTTTTTCTCCTCGGCGGAAAGGCCCGAGGTCTTGAGGGTCTTCTGGATCGTGTCCATCGCTTCATCGTGAGCTTTCTGGCGCTTGAGACGGGCTTCCTCAAAGAATTTCGCTCCTGCGTCGTTGGCCACGCTGACGAGCTGGGCCTCCCCATAATTCTTGTTGGCACTGGATACTGCTTCAGCCTCCGTCATCAGCCCGTCGGTAACGGGTGCCGCCACAGGCTCACCCTCCACAGCCACCGCCGAGACGTTGACCGCCTCTTCATCCACGCCGATGCCGGTGCGGGCATACTGCCAGTTAAGGTATACCGCCACGACCAGCGCGGCCGCAAGGGTCAGCGCTGTGACCCTGCGTGTGTTTTTAGTGATAGCTCTCATTTGTGTCTCCTCCTTGCATAACTTATATTTCATCGCTGCAAAAAATCATTCCCGGCGCTGCTCTACGCAGATGCGGTTGGAGGGGACATCCAGCAGCGCCCCCACCAGCTCGGTGATGCGGGCGGCGACCCGGACATCTCCCCCGCCCTCGCACACCACGGCCACCCCGCACACTCTGGGGGTGCAGACCGTTTGTGCCAGCGCGGTCCCGTCATCCAGCAGCACATGGGTCTGTTGTTCCTGGGTCTGTCCCGAGAGCGTGTCCAGAGCATAGATGGTCTCCTCTCCGCTTTCCAGTGTTACCATCACGGTGGTCTTTCCCGCGCCCTCTACCTGCGTGATGAGGTCGGAAAGCTGCTGCTCGAGCTGCTGGCGGTAGACGTTGTCATCCGCCGGGGCGGCGCTTGCTGCGGCGGTCTTCCCTGAAGGGGTGAACAGCTCCGACAGCAGGATGAGCAGCATGGCCGCCGCGCCCAGCAAGACCGCCAGCCGGGCGCGGTTTTCCTTCTGCGCGAGGTCCTTCAGCCGCGAAAAAAGCTTGTTGTTCATGGCACATCCTCCCCGCTGGGGCTGTTCCATTTGATGCATTCCGGTCCCAGTTGAAGCTGTCCTTCCAGCAGCGTTTCTATTGCCCGTTTCTGCGAGGCAGTGACGGCGTCCCGAGGGACGATCTGCACCTCAGCCGCTTCCACGCCCTCAGCGGTCTGGCTCAGAACGATATTCAGCCTGAGCGAAACACCCACCTCGCTGAGACAGCGTTCTTCGAGCGTACGGGAGAGTTCTTCTGCCGTCTGTGCCAGAACAGCATCCTCCAGACTGCCTACCGAGACCGCCGACACCTGCGGCAGTTCCAATGCAGTAAACTGCGCCTTCGCGCCGGGCAGAGCATCCGCAAAGACTACTAGAATATATAGCCCCGCCACCGCTTTTATGCACTTCTGCCCCCAGCCCTGCCCGACAAAGCGGGAGAGCAGCTCGGCGCAGATACAGGCCGTACAGAAGACTGCTGCTGCCCGTTCCAGTGCCTGCATCATGAACCACCTCCTACGATGAACAGCAGGGCCACCCCTGCCGCCGCCAGCCCGAAGAAAAGCGCCACCACCGCTGCCATACAGCGCACTGCCTCGGCAAAACAGTCGAATAATGCGCGGCAGCGGGAGATGCCAGTGAGACTGCAGAGCAGGCTGCATCCCATCAGAAGAGCCAGCTGTATCATCAGTCCCAGATAGAGCGGCACGAACTCCGCGCCCAGCACCGACAGAGCTGCCAGCCCCAGCCCGCTCTTGAGGAGCTGTATCCCCGCGAGGATGGATTCCGATGCACTGCTGAGAGTCTGCCCGATGATGGGGACGCTCCCTGCCAAAAGCTGGCCGGTACGGAGCGAAAAGCGGTCCAGCTGGAATGCCGCAGCCCTCTGCAGGCCCAGCAGAGCCACCAGAATTTTTCCGGCCCAGCCCAGCGCCTGACGGAGCGCACTGCCGACGCCCTTGCAGAAAACGCCGAGGGCTGGTTCAGAGCTGACGCAGCAGGCCATGCTGAGCATCAGATAGCAGTGGAGCAGCGGCTGAACGAAGGCCGCTGCCAGCTGAGCCAGAAAGCAGAGTGCCGTCAGCAGCGCTCCACTGGCCGCACTGCCTGCTGCTCCTTCCCCTCCCATCGTGAGGACACCAGCATAGACGGGAAGGAACCCCAACAGAAAGCTGCGCCAGCTCTCCACCTGCTCACAAAGCTTCTGGGCTTCTTCCAGCAGGCTCCCCCAGAGCAGGACGCCGCAGCCGCCTGCCGCCACCAGATCCAGCAAGGCCCCATCGGTGCATTCCCCGGCGAGGAGCCCCAGCACCGCCGTCAGCGTCAGGAACAGGAGCACTGACGTATAACGACTTGCCGTCTGGCGCACCAGTGCGCCGAAGGACTGAGGCAGAAAGCTTTTCAGTGTTTCCCACGGTGAGGATGCCGCTTTTTCGAGATCGATGCGGCTCTGCTGCAAATAGGGCTCCCAGAGAGAACTGCCCGGCAGAGCCCTGCTCGAAGCAGCCAGCGCCGCCGGGGCCGCGAGTGCAAGGCTCGTCCACAAGAACAGTATTGCCAGACTCAAACGGAAAAGCTTGTCTCTTTTCATCCTGCGATGCTCCCTATCTTCTGGCCGATCTCTTCCAGCAGGGGCCACGCTGCCGCAAGCACCATCACCCGTCCGGCCAGTGCCGTACACCACGCCAGCGATTCAGCCCCCGCCTCTTCGCAGAGCGAGTGGGCGTAATCGGCCAGCAGGATGATGCCTGTACACCGCAGCAGACAGGAAAAGGCGTCGCCGCCTGCCCGCTGTTCCAGTTTTGTCAGCCCGGAAAGCACGGTCTGCGCCGCTGCGCTGATTTTCCACAGCACGAGGACGGCGGTTCCCATTGAGACGAACAGCCCGAAAGCCGGGGCGCTTTTCTGGAACAGGGTGTATAGCACAGCCCCCATCACCGCAAGTCCCAGCATCGTGAGGGCGCTCATAGCGCAAAGAGGGACTTGATGGTGACAAAAAGAACACTGATCTGCTTGACCAGGATGGACAGCACCACCACCAGCCCCGCCAACGTGGTCATCATGGCCTGGTCTTCCCGGCCTGAGCGGATGAGCAGCTGGTTGAGCACCGCCACGATGATGCCGATGGCCGCGATTTTGAAAATCAGGTCGATGTCCATACACATTCCCCCTATCTTTCATCAGAGGCAGAGGATGGCCGCCGCCAGTCCGGCAGCAAATCCCAGCTTGTGGCTCAATTCCAGCTGCGGGCGGGCGTGTTCCTGTGCCTGCTGTAAAAACAGCGTGAACCGCTCCTGATAAAATGCCAGCCGCTGGCACTCCTGTTCTGCCTCCGTGCGGCCAAGGTCCGAGAAGCACTCGATGAAACAATCGCGTTCCGGGCGCGTCAGACCGGGCGGCGGACAAAGGCCCCGGAAGCTTTCGCCCGTGACAAGCCCCTCCTGTTTCAGTCTGCGGGAAAGCAGGGTAAGGTCCGTGTGACGATAGCTGATCTCCTGCCGGACACGCTGCAAGAGCAAGAGCGTCTTTTCCAGCGCCGCCAGATGCTGCCGCGTATTCTGGCAGGCCGCATCCCCTGCGCACCAGCCGCAGCCCAGCCAGAACAGCGCACAGACGACTCGAAGCGTTTTCACGAAACACGCACCTCTTTCAGCTGCCCCGGCGCAGTGCGGCCTTTCAGAAGCACTGCCACATGGAGCGCACCGCACTTTTGCAGATACTGCACCTGCGGACGGCGGGCAGCCTCTTCCCAGCTGGCGGCATGAAGTGTGGCGATAAATTCCACCCCGCTGAAAAGCCCCTGCTCCAGCGCATAAAGCTCGTCCATCCCGCCCAGCTCGTCCAACAAGATGACCTGCGGCGAGAGGGTACGCAGAGCCATCTGCACCGCCTGTCCCTTGGGTATGCCGCTGAGGATGTCGAGCGGAAGCGCCGCGCTTTCCTCCGAAGGGAATATCTCTCTCCGCTCGTCGATGACAGCCACGGCCCTGTTCTGTTTTGCAAGTTCCCGGGCGACACCTCGCAGAAGGGTCGTTTTGCCGCTGTCGGGTTCCCCCATCAGGAGCATCCCGATAAATCGCTGCTGCAGAATATCCCGGAGTTTCTGTGGCAGAGGAAATTCCCGGTTCCGGGCCACGCGGATATTTACCGAGCGCAGCTCCTGCAAGACGGCGCTCTGCCCCGGTGCGCAGTAAAACTGTCCGGCCAGCCCGGCGCGGCACCCGCAGCTGAGCGTGACATAGCCCGCCGCAATTTCTGTCTCGTGGCTGTGTACCGACCCGCCGCAAAGGGTGACGAATATCTCTTCCATCTGCAAAGGCGTCAGCCGGAGCGTCTGCAAAGCAGGCAGCTCCGCCGGGCAGCAGGGCTTTCCGCCGATGGTCAACTGTACTCCACAGCCGACCCGGAGGCGTATCTCATGTACCTGTTCTGCAATGTCCGGCGGCAGGGCGCTCAAAGGCCGCGCCAGCCATGCAGGCAGAGCCCGAACAGCGCGGTAATACTCGTCCATCTTGTTTCTCCTTCGGTCTCGTCATTTTGGCTTCTTGCTCCTACTGTATGCGGCGGCAGAGTTTTTAGAACGCAAAAAAGGCCCACGCAGCGGGGACACCCACTGCATGAGCCTTTTGAGTCTATTCTATTTAAGCTTCCGGTTCATCCCGCAGCATGGCAAGGAATTCTTCCTCCGTCAGCACAGGTACGCCGAGGGCCTGTGCCTTGGTCAGCTTGGAGCCTGCCGCTGTGCCGGCCACAACGTAGGCCGTCTTTTTGGAGACTGAGCCGCTGGCTTTGCCGCCGTTTTTGACGATGAGAGCCTCTGCCTCATTGCGGGAGAGCGTCTCGAGGGTGCCGGTGACGACCAGTGTCATTCCCGCCAGCTTGTCACCCTTCGGTTCGCCCTTCCAGGTCATGTTCACCCCGGCGTCGGCCAGACGATGGATAAGGTCTGTGGTACCGTCCTTGGCGAAGAACTCTACCACGCTCTGGCCCATCACGCCTCCGAAACCGTCGATCTCGCTGATTTTTTCAATATCTGCCTCCCGGATGGCTTCCAGTGTGCCGAAGTGCTCAGCCAGCAATGCAGCGGCCTTGTCGCCGATGTTGCGGATGCCGAAGCCGAACAGCAGCTTGTCGAGGTTGTTCTGCTTGGAATTTTCGATGGCGTGGAGAAGATTCGTTGCGCTCTTCTCCTTGAACTTTTCCAGCGTCAGCAGCTGCTCGAGCGTCAAATCATAAAGGTCTGCCGCCGAGTGGACGAGGCCTTTTTCCACCAGCTGTGTCGCTACGGCAGTTCCCAAGCCGTCGATGTCCATTGCATCGCGGGAGGCAAAATGGATGATGTTGCGCAGAGACTGGGCAGGACATTCCGGGTTGACACAGCGCAGGGCGGCTTCGTCTTCGAGATGGACGACCGGTGCGCCGCAGGACGGACAGACTGTCGGCATCTGGTAAGGCTCTGCGTTCTCCGGGTGATGGACGACGCCGATGACCTCCGGGATGATGTCGCCGGCTTTCCGCACCTGAATGGTATCGCCGATGCAGAGGCCGAACTGGCGGATGAAATCCTCGTTGTGGAGGGTCGCGCGGGCCACTGTCGTACCGGCGAGGAAGACCGGGTCGAAGCAGGCGGTCGGGGTCAATACGCCTGTGCGGCCCACAGCGACCTCGATGCTGCGCAAGGTCGTCTCCTTGACTTCGGGTGGATACTTGAACGCGATGGCCCAGCGGGGGAACTTGTTGGTAGAGCCCATCAGATCGCGCTGGGCGAAGTGATTGACCTTGATGACCGCACCATCCATGTCGAAATCGAGCTTTGAGCGGTTCTGCCCGATCTGCTCGATTTCCTTGATCGCGTCCTCAATATCGTGGACGATGTGGTAGCGGGGCGAGACCGGCAGGCCGAGACTTTTGAGGTAATCGAGGCTTTCCGCGTGGGTAGTCAGCTCCTTGCCACGCACCTGCTGGACGTTGAAAACAAAAATCGAAAGGCCGCGGCTCCCGGTGATCTTGGCGTCCTTCTGGCGCAGCGAACCGGCGGCGGCGTTGCGGGGATTCTTGAAGGGTGCCGCGCCCTGCAGCTCCTGCTCGGCGCAGAGGTGCTGGAACGCCTCATGGGGCATATAAACCTCGCCGCGCACCTCGAGAAACTCAGGGGCATTTTTCAGCTTCTTCGGTATCTTTTTGATAGCCCGGACATTGGCGGTGACGTCCTCGCCCACGACACCGTCGCCGCGGGTAGAAGCACGAACCAGTTCACCGTTCTCGTACTCAAGGCTGCAAGAAAGACCGTCGATCTTGATTTCGACGACATATTCCGGCTCGATACCCGCGTCACGCACTCTGCGGTCGAAATCACGCAGTTCATCGTAGGAAAATGCATCCAGCAAGCTTTCCATCTTGACGGCATGTGTCACTTTTGCGAAGCGTCCGCTGGGGGTGCCGCCGACATGCTGGGTGGGCGAAGCCGGAGTGACCAGCTCCGGGTACTGCGCCTCCAGCTCCTTCAATTCCCGCGTCAGGGCGTCGTATTCAAAGTCCTCGAGTTCGGGGGCGTCCTGGTCGTAATAAAGGCGGTTATTCTTCTCGATAACAGCGCGCAGCTCCTCTACGCGCTTCTTGGCTTGTTCCAGTTCCACAGTTCCACTCTCCTGCCTGACGCGGGACAGAGCGCCGCGTCTTGATTCTCTTGCGATAGTATACCACAAAACGGTGTTTTTCGTAAACAAAAAAGCAGAGCTGCTTTCCCCCTTTTACTGAGAAATACAGCTCTGCGCTATGTTCAAAAACTCAAATCGAGATCGTATTGCATACGTCCACGAGGACCGGGTCGATGCTCTTGGTCATCTCGAGGGCCTCATCTACCGGGTAATCCACCAGCTCCTCACCCTTCATGCCGACGATGCGGTTATACTTGCCCTGCTCGAGCAGGCAGACGGCGTGGTAGCCCATAGCAGAGGCGTTCACACGGTCACGCAGCGTGGGAGAGCCGCCGCGCTGGACATGGCCCAGAATGGTGGCACGGGTGTCGATGCCGGTGCGGGCCTGGATCTCGTTGGCGATCTCCTGGGAATGGCCGATGCCCTCGGCCACGATGACGATGAAGTGGCGCTTGCCGGTGCGCTGGGTCTCGACGATCTTATCGAGGATGTCGCGCTGCATATCGAATTCCTTCTCGGGCAGCAGCACGGCCATAGCGCCGGAGGCGATGGCGACGTTCAGGGCAATGTAACCAGCGTTGCGGCCCATGACCTCGACGACGCTGCAGCGGTCATGGCTCTGGGTGGTGTCGCGCAGCTTGTCGATCATCTCCAGAGCAGTGTTCATAGCGGTATCGTAACCGATGGTGTAGTCGGTGCAGGCAATATCGTTGTCGATGGTGCCGGGCAGGCCGATCATCGGGATGCCGCGGTGTGCCAGCTCACGGGCGCCGCGGTAAGAACCGTCGCCGCCGATGACCACCAGCGCATCGATGCCAAGCTCACGGCACTTGGCTGCGCCTTTATCCTGGCCCTCTTTGGTCTTGAACTCAAGGCAGCGTGCGGTGTAGAGGATGGTGCCGCCGGCAGAGATGATGTTCGAGACACTGCGCAGGTTCATTTCGAAGCACTCGCCGTTCAGCAGACCGTTATAGCCGCGCTGGATGCCGATCATGCGGAAGCCCTTGTGCAGGCCGGTACGGACCACGGCACGGACAGCTGCGTTCATGCCAGGGGCGTCGCCGCCGCTGGTGAGAACACCGATCGTCTTGATTTGCTTTTCCATAGAGAGATTCCCTCCAATTTGTTTCTTCACATACCACTCGGGGTGCGCGCATCCCCTTCTTCCACAGATGCGGCCCGACTCGATGCAACATATTTGCTATGGCTTGCCTTAGACAAGTATATCACAAAGTTAATCATTTGAAAACAGCGAAGGCATAATGATTGATGCACAGAAATGTCATTTTGTTGCGACATTGCGTTCACCAAGCAGACGTTTCAGCTCCTGGAACAGCAGTGGATGGCCCGAAGCATAGAGTCTCCGGGGCGCGGCGAGCTTCTGCTTGACATCCTCGAGATAGAAAATGACGGGCATATCGCCGTCGAATATCTCAAGGAGATTGATGACCTTTGCATACTCGGGGCAGCTGCGGGACGGCAGGCGGACATAGAGCCGCTGGGCGGCATCCCGCATGAGGTTGGGGCGGTTGGCCTGCGGGCGTTTGGGGTCATAGCCCTCGATGGGCGAGATGCTCTCAGCCATCAGCTTGGAAGGCTCATCTTCACGCACGGAGAGGCGTCCCTCGATGACCACGACAGCATTCTCCTTGAGCGCATCGCGGAAAGTATCCAGTACCCGTGGAAAGACGATGACCTCCATCGTACCGGTCAGGTCCTCCACGCTGGTGAAGGCCATCATCGTGTTGGACTTGGTGGTCATCATCCGGTTTTTGACGATGGTACACACGATACGGACATGATTGCCGTCCAGCTTGTGGGCATCCTCGCCGGTGAGCTCCTTGATGCTGTTGGACGCAAAGCGTGCCGACTGTTCCCGATAGGCATCCAGCGGGTGGCCGGACAGATAGAGGCCGCTGACCTCTTTCTCCTGCTGGAGCAGTTCGGTGTGGCTGTACTCCGGGAAGGGCTTTATCTCGTAGCTGTCGGTGTCGGCAGTCTGAGATTCTCCGCTCATCACTGAGAACAGGTCCAGCTGTCCCTCAAGATTGCGGCGGGAGTCGCTCTCCACGCTCTTGATGATGCCGTCCACGGCTTCCACAAGGCTGTGGCGGTTGACGCCCATACTGTCGAAGGCACCCGCCTTGATCAGGCATTCCACGGCCCGGCGGTTCAGCTCAGTGCCGTGCATCCGCTTACAGAAATCATAGAGGCTCGAATAAGGCTTCTCTTTTCTCTCTTCCACGACTCGCTCAATGAGGTTGCGGCCCACATTCTTGACCGCATTCAGGCCGAAACGGATCTTGCCGTTGTCCGCCGTGAAGCCGCCATTCGAGATATTGACGTCCGGCGGAAGCACCTTGATGCCCAGGCGGGCGCACTCGCCCGAATACTCGATGACTTTGTCGGTATTGTCAAGCACACTGGTGAGCAATGCGGCCATAAACTCGCTGGGGTAATGACACTTGAGATAAGCCGTCTGGAATGCGACATAAGCGTAGCAGGCAGCATGGCTTTTATTGAAGGCGTAGGAGGCAAAACTCGACATTTCATCGTAGATCTCGTTGGCGATTTCCTCAGAGATGCCATTGGCGACACAGCCCGGGCATTCGTGGCCCGGTTCGGTGCAGCCGTGGACAAAATGCTCGCGTTCTGCCTCCATCACCGCGTGCTTCTTTTTACTCATGGCACGGCGGACGTTATCTGCCTGTCCGAACGAGAAACCGGCCAGCTCACGGAATATCTGCATGACCTGTTCCTGGTAGACGATACAGCCGTTGGTGACGTCGAGGATGTGGGCCAGCTGAGGGGTCTTATAGCTGATCTTATCCGGCTCGTGGCGGTTGCGCAGGTAGGTCGGGATGGAGTCCATCGGGCCGGGGCGGTAAAGACTGATAAGAGCGATGACATCTTCAAGGTTCTGCGGCTGCAGACCCACGAGGACCTGTTTCATACCCGAGGATTCGAGCTGGAACACGCCCTCCGTTTCACCCTGACCCAGCATCTTATAAGTCGCTGCATCGTCATAATCCAGCTTCTGGATGGAGAAGGACGGGTCTTTTTTCTGGATGGCCGTCTCCGCGTCCCGGATGACCGTCAGGGTGCGCAGGCCGAGGAAGTCCATTTTCAGCAGACCCAGCTCTTCGATCTCGGTCATATTGAACTGGGTGACAGGCAGGCCGTCGTTGGTGGCCAGGGGCAGATAATAGTCTGTCGGTTCCGGGGTAATGACGACGCCGGCCGCATGGGTGGAGGCGTGGCGGGGCATACCTTCAACTTTCAGCGCAGTGTCGATAAGTTCTGTGACCTGCGGGTCGCTGTCGTACATCCGCTTCAGCTCCGGTGAGACCTCCAAGGCGCGTTTCAGCGTCATTTTCAGCTCCATCGGCACCTGCTTTGCCACCACATCCACGCTCTGGTATGGCATACCCATCACGCGGCCCACATCGCGGATAGCGTTGCGGGCAGCCATGGTGCCGAAGGTGACGATCTGGGCCACATGGTCTGCGCCGTACTTCCGGTTGACGTAGTCGATGACCTCCTGACGGCGCTCATAGCAGAAATCGACGTCAAAATCGGGCATACTGACGCGCTCGGGGTTCAGGAATCGCTCGAAGATGAGGTTGTAGCGGATGGGGTCGATGTCGGTGATGCCTACACAGTAAGCCGCGATGCTGCCCGCGCCCGAGCCACGGCCCGGGCCTACCGGAATGCCCTGGCTCTTGGCGTAGTTGATATAATCCCAGACAATGAGGTAGTAGTTGGTATAGCCCATCGACTTGACCACGCCGATCTCATAGGTCAGGCGGTCCTTATTGGACTGTGGGACGTCCGGGCCGTAGCGGCGCTCGAGGCCGTCCCAGCAGAGCTTCTCGAAGAACTCCTGATTGTCCATCCCGTTCGGGGCTTTGTAATATGGAATTTTGGTGTGTCCAAAGTCGAAGTCGAAATTGCACTGGTCCGCAATTTTCCGGGTGTTGGCGCAGGCTTCCGGCACCATTGCGAACAAATCATACATTTCATCCGTCGTTTTGACGTAGAATTCGTCGGTCTGGAACTCCATCCGGTCGGCATCCTGAATGGTCTTGCCGGTCTGGATGCAGAGCAGGATGCTCTGCATCTTGGCGTCATCCTTCCGCAGATAGTGGGAGTCGTTGGTGGCCGCCATCGGGATGCCGGTCTCCCGCGCCAGTTTGATGAGCTGGGGCAGGACGATCGTATCCTCTTCGAGGCCGTGGTCCTGCAGTTCGATGTAGTAATTGCCCTTGCCGAACAGCTCCTGATACCATAGGGCCGTGGACTTTGCCCGCTCATAGTCTCCCGCCAGAATGGCTTGCGGGATCTCGCCTGCGAGGCAGGCAGACAGGCAGATAAGCCCCTCATGATACTGCTCAAGAAGCTGCTTGTCTACACGAGGCTTGGAATAAAAGCCCTCCACGAAGGCAGCGGACACCATCTTGATGAGGTTCTTATAGCCAGTCTCATTCTTGCAGAGCAGGATAAGATGGTTGTTGCCGTCGATTTTGTTGACTTTATCGAAGCGGGTGCGGGTGGCCACATAGACCTCACAGCCGATGATAGGCTTGATGCCTGCCTTTTTTGCGGCCTTATAGAACTGGACGCAGCCGTACATGACGCCGTGGTCCGTGATGGCGATGGCGCTCTGACCACACTCCTTGACGCGGTCCATGAGCTGGTCGATACGGCAGGCACCGTCCAGCAGGCTGTATTCGGTATGGATGTGGAGATGAACGAAGTCTCTCCCATGACGGTTCCCTTCGGTCACATCGCTCATGCTCCTGCCTCCTCTGTTTCAGTGTGTTCTTCGAGCCGCTGACGCAGGGCGTCGGCCAGCGCTTCCAGCTTTTTCATCCGGTGAGAAAGGCCCGATTTGCTCATGGGCGGGTCAAAGCATCCGCAGAGCGCCGTCAGCGATAAATCAGGATATTCCAGCCGCCGGGCTGCTGCCTGTTGCAGCGCCTCGGGCAGCGTTTTCAGCGCCCCCTGCTCTTCCAGAAAGCGGATGGCTTTGAGCGTCTGGGCGTTGGCACGGGCCGTCTTGCCCAGGTTTGCGGTATCGCAGTTTGTGTGGCGGTTGATTTGGTTGCGCATCTGCTTGACAGCCTTCTGGGCGCTGAGCTGGGCCGATGCCTCCGCCGCTCCCATAAAGGAAAGGATGCGCTCCACGTTGTCGCAGCTCTTGACGTAAACAAGGTTCACGCCGTTGCGGCGGGTGCGGTGGGGCGCAAACTCGTGCTCCGCCAGCAGGGCTTCGAAGTCGCGCGCAAGGTTCGTGCGGCTGGTGAGAAACTCGATGTTATACTCCTTTTGCGGGTCAGTGACCGTGCCGCTGCACAAAAAAGCTGCCCCGATGTACGCGCTGACGCACGTCTGGCAGCGAATCAGTCTGGGGTCTATCTGCAGGCTCGTCTCGGTGCCGGTGGTGCCGAAAAGCTCGTGCATCCGCGCCACCTGCTCCGGTGCGCGGATGCTGAACTCATAGACCACCCCGCTGGGGCGCTGCTTCTCGATGATGTCGCCCTGTACGCCGCAGCGCGCAAACAGCTGGGAAGCCACCTGCGTCGTCAGCTCCTGTTCCGTCTGCAGCACCAGGCCGCTGGCGTCGAAGTACTTGGCGAAGCAGGCAATTCCATAGGCAGCAGCGCGGACGCAGCAGTCCTTCTGCAGACTGCGCCGGGCGATCTCCTCCCTTGCCTGGGATGCAAAACTCATGATATGTTTATCCTTTCAACGGACAGAATCGCGGTGCTGGATGCCGGGCTTATAGCCAAGCTTTTCGCAGTATTCCGCGATTTTCCGCGCAAATGTGATGGAGCGATGCTTGCCGCCGGTGCAGCCCACTGCGATGGTGAGCTGGCTTTTGCCTTCCTTGACGTAGAGCGGAAGAGCATATTCCAGAAATGACTCATAGCGCTTCAAAAGCTCCTGCGCCTCCGGGTGGCTCATGACAAAATCGACGACCTCTTCATCAAGACCCGTTTTATGCTTCAGTTCCGGGACATAAAAAGGGTTGGGCAGACAGCGGACATCCAAAACAAGGTCCGCCTCCGGCGGGATGCCGAACTTGAAGCCGAAGGACATGACCGTCAGACGCATGGCGCTCTTCGCGCCGCCGTTCTGGTTGAACAGGTCGCAGATGCGCTCTTTGTTCTGCGAGGTGGAGAGCAGGCCGGTATTGATGGTATAATCTGCCCGGTCTTTGAGGGGCTGCAAGATCCCGCGCTCCCTGCGGAAGGCTTCCCGGGTGGAAAGGCCGTCAGAAATGCTCATCGGATGGCGGCGGCGCGTCTCACTGTAGCGGCGCATCAGCACATCGTCCGGGGCATCAAGGAACAAGATCTCATATTCTATCCCCTGCGCGTCCAGCTGAGAAAGAGCTTCTTCGATTTCTTCCGGCGTGCGGCAGCCGCGGATGTCCATACAGAGAGCCACCCGCTTGAGCTGGTTGTCACCCGCTTTCGAAAACGCCGTGATGCTGGGCAGCAGTGCCGCCGGGATGTTATCAATGCAGAAAAAACCGATGTCTTCCAGTGCATTCATGGCGACAGATTTGCCTGCACCGGAAAGGCCGCTGACGATAAGAAGATTCATTTTGCACGCCTCTTTCTTTTATGCTTCCACCACACGAATTTCTTTTTCGAGGTCATAGCCGGTCTTTTCTTTCACGATGACACGCACCTCATCGCACAGAGCCAACACATCTGCACAGGTCGCTCCACCCAGATTGACCACAAAGCCGCAGTGCTTGTCACTGACGGCTGCGCCGCCATGGCGGTAGCCCCGCAGACCGCACTGGTCGATGAGGGCTGCCGCAAATGCGCCCACCGGCCGCTTGAAGGTGCTGCCGGCGCTGGGCTTGTCGAGAGGCTGTTTGTCTTTGCGACGGGCCATCAGGTCGTCCATCCTGGCGCGGATGTCGGCGGCATTGCCTCTTGCAAGGTAGAACTTTGCCGAGAGGATGCAGCCGCCGTTTTCTTCGAAAATGCTGTGGCGGTAGCTGAGGTCGAGCTGTTCTGCCGGTACCTCAACGCTCTCCCCTTCTGCGGTCAGATACCGCACGGAGACCAGCACGTCCTTCATCTCGCCGCCATAAGCTCCGGCGTTCATGTAGACAGCACCGCCCACCGTACCCGGGATGCCGTAGGCAAACTCAAGACCGGTGAGGCTGTTTTCCAGCGCCGTCATGCAGAGCGACGAGAGCATCTTGTCCGCACCGACAACGACAGCATCGTAAGTCAGGGACGGGTCTTTGCCCGGGAAACAGATGGTTTCAAGAATGCCGATCGCGCTCTTCATGGCCGATACATTGATGACAGCTCCCCGGTAGCCCGCATCCTCAAACAGGATGTTGCTGCCGTTGCCCAGCAGATAATATTTGACATTTGCTTCCTTCGCCAGCTTGATGGCGGCGCAGAGCTGCGCCTCATTTTCCGGCAGGATAAAGACATCTGCCGGGCCGCCGATGCGGAAAGTGCAGTGCGCGCTGAGCGGCTCGTTTTCTTTGTATGCAATGCCCGCAGCGGACAAAGCCTGTTTCAATCGTTCCATTCGTTCTCCCTCTATCGGTAGAAAATCAGTCCATCGTGTCGTTCAGGCCCAGACGGATGAGCAGCTCCTTGGCGGCGTTATAGCCCATCTTCTTCTGGCGGTTATTGATAGCCGCCGTTTCCAGCACGACTGCGAGGTTGCGTCCGGGCGAAACGGGGATGATGGTGCTGGGGATGTTGACGCCCAGAATGTCATAATACTCGCTTTCCAAGCCGGTGCGCTGATAGTTTTTGGTGGGGTCCCATGCTTCCAGCTGGACGACGAGGTCGAGGCTTTCACTCACCTTGACCGCGCCCACGCCGAACACGCGGGCCACGTTGACGATGCCGATGCCCCGCAGCTCAATGAAGTGGCGGATGTTTTCCGGCGCAGTCCCCATGATCTGACGGCTGGAGACCTTGCGCAGCTCCACGGCATCGTCGGCGACGAGGCGGTGGCCGCGCTTGACCAGCTCGATGGCCAGCTCGCTCTTGCCGATGCCGCTGTCGCCGAGAATGAGGATGCCTTCACCGTAAACTTCCACCAGCACGCCGTGGCGGGTGATGCGGGGAGCCAGTTCAAGGTTCAGCACACTGATGAGGCTGCCCATCATGGTGCAGGTCGTCTCGTTGGAGCGCAGCAGGGCTACCCCGTGCTGCTTTGCAAGCTCCTGCATCTCCGGGAAGGGTTCCAGCTCCTCGTTGCGGCAGAGGATGACGGCCGGAGGCCGCTGGCGGAACAGCCGGTCAAGGCGCTCACGGCGCTTTTCCGGCGTAAGACCGGCCAGAAAGTTCATCTCCGCAAGGCCCATGATCTGTAAGCGCAGCTTATCGAAATAATCGTAGTAACCGGCCAGAAACAGGCCGGGACGGTTGACCTCTGCGATCTCGACGCTGATCTTGTCCAAATCGCAGGGCGTATAGATAACCTCGAGGCTGACCTTCTCGACCAGCCGCTTGAGCGAAACAGCGAAATTCCCCATTCGTTTTTCCTCCTGCATCCTCTGTGCTCCGCCATACCAAAAGGCAGCACAGCTTATCCTTCCTTATTATAATCGAGACGGACAGCAAAAACAACAATTCTTTCAGGAATCTTTTCTGGTTTTGCGCCAGCGCTTGCATCCGGGGGCCAAAACCATATAATAGGAGACAGGGATAGAGTTCACTTTACATGAGTTTTACATTTCGCCGGTTTCCGATTTTACATTCCACTCGTATACTCATAATCAGGGATAGGACCGGTGAAATCCAGTGCAGGTCGTGTAAAAAGTTGAGACATGCTCCTGCACGGGTCCTCTACGGCCGCTGTCGATGTACAAACGCAAGCTTCAACAAGCGAGGAGTAAAACATGACTCTATTCAATGTCTTTTCTCTGCTGGGCGGTCTGGCTCTGTTCCTGTTCGGCATGGACATCATGGGCAAAGCCCTTGAGAAACAGGCCGGCGGCCATCTGCAGAAGATCCTGAGCAAGCTGACGGATAACCCCCTCAAGGGCTTCTTCCTCGGTCTGTGCGTGACCGCCATCATCCAGAGTTCCAGTGCTACCACCGTCATGGTGGTCGGCTTCGTCAACAGCGGCATCATGGAGCTGCATCAGGCCATCGGCATCATTATGGGCAGCAATGTGGGTACCACTGTCACCAGCTGGCTGCTGAGCCTTTCCGGCCTGCAGGGCGACAGCATCTGGATCCAGATGCTCAAGCCCACCTCCTTCAGCCCCATACTCGCCTTCATCGGCATCCTGCTCTATATGGGCAAGAATGAGAAGAAAAAGGGCATCGGCACCATCCTCATCGGCTTTGCCATCCTGATGACCGGCATGACTACCATGTCCAATGCCGTCGAGCCCCTGCAGGGTGAGGCATGGTTCACCAACCTCTTCGTCCGCTTCTCCAATCCCATCCTCGGCGTTCTGGTGGGCGCACTGGTCACCGGCATCATCCAGAGTTCCAGCGCCAGCGTCGGCATCCTGCAGGCACTGAGCGCTACCGGCGTCATCACCTACGGCAGCGCTATCCCCATCATCATGGGTCAGAATATCGGCACCTGTGTCACCGCGCTGATTTCTTCTGTGGGCGCAAATAAGAATGCCCGCCGTGCCGCCATGGTCCACCTCTACTTCAACATCATTGGTGTCACGGTCTTTCTGGCCGGTTTCTACGGTCTGAACGCCGTGGTCCACTTTGATTTTGTGAACGAGACCATCGCCGCCTGGGGCATTGCTGTGGTCCACTCCGCCTTCAACATCGCGGCCACCCTCATCCTTCTCCCCTTCGCAAATGGTCTGGAAAAGCTGGCCATCCTCACCATCCCCGACGACGCCGAAAAAGAGAGCTTTGCTCTGCTGGATGAGCGTCTGCTGAACACCCCGGCTGTGGCCGTGGCCCGCGCCCACTCTGCTACTGCTGACATGGCCGAGCTGGCCCGTGTGGGCGTCATGCAGGCCATGAGCCTGACCCACACCTGGGATGATGCGCTGGCCCAGAAAGTCCGGGATGAGGAGAGCAAAGTTGACCAGTACGAAGATGCTCTCGGCACCTATCTGGTCAAGCTGTCCAGCCGTGAGCTGAACCATGCGGACAGCCAGAGCGTGAATACCCTGCTCCACACCATCAGCGATTTCGAGCGCATCAGCGACCATTCCGTGAACCTTCTGGAATCCGCGCAGGAGATGCACACCAAGGAGGTCAACTTCTCCACCGATGCCCGCGAAGAGCTGCAGGTGCTTGAGGACGCCGTGCAGGACGTGCTGAACCGCACCACTGACGCCTTCCGCAAAGATGACCTGCATCTGGCAAGCAAGGTCGAACCTCTGGAGACCGTCGTGGACGAGCTGGTGCGTGCCATCAAGGCACGGCACGTCGCCCGCCTGCAGGCCGGAAGCTGTTCCATCGAGTATGGCTTCGTGCTGGAAGACCTGCTGACCAACTACGAGCGCGTCTGCGACCACTGCAGCAACGTGGCAGTTGCCCAGATCGAGGTGGCGCAGGACAGCTTCGACACCCACGCCTACCTCAACGACCTGCGCAGCGGCCATGCCTCCACCAAGGAGAGCGAGCAGTTCCAGCGCCGCCTGAACCGCTACCGTGAGCGCTATCTCTTCCCCGACGAAAACGTCACCGAAACGGAGGACAAACAGGCATGATCTATATCGTAGAAGACGATTCAGCCATCCGTGAATTAGAGCAGTATGCATTACAGTCCAACGGCTACGAGGCCGTGGGCTTCGAGTCCTCGGAGCCGTTCTGGCAGGCCGTCCACACCACGCCGCCGGAACTGGTCATCCTGGACGTGATGCTCCCCGGTGAGGACGGCTTCTCCATCCTGAAAAAGCTCCGCGCCGCCCCTTCCCTGCGGCGTCTGCCCATCATCATGATAACAGCCAAGTCCAGCGAGCTGGACACCGTGCGCGGCCTCGACTGCGGCGCAGACGACTACATCACCAAGCCCTTTGGCATCATGGAGTTCCTGAGCCGGGTGCGGGCAGCCCTCCGCCGGGCAGAGCCCGAGGCGCGGCCCAACGTCTACAGTTTCCGGGAGATCCTGCTGGACAATGCCCGCCACAGCGTCACTGTCAGCGGCGCACCGGTGGAGCTGACCTACAAAGAATACAGCCTGCTCCGCCTGCTGCTGGAAAACACCAACCTTGTCGTCACCCGCGAGACCATTTTGCAGGTGGTGTGGGGTACTGACATCTCAGTGGAGAGCCGGACTGTGGATATGCACATCCGCACCCTGCGCAAAAAGCTGGGCGACGCCGGAAAGTACATCTGCACGGTGCGGAAAGTGGGCTACAAGCTGACGGACAGCGAGGAGGAGCTCGAACAATGAAACCACGCAGCATGGAAGAAAAAATAAGCTATCTGCTGTTTCTGATGGGCTTTGCGGGGCTGGTGTGTACCGCTGCGCTCTGCATCTTTGTGTTCCACAAGGCGTTCCGGGAGCAGGCCTGGACAGCCCTTGAGCGGGAAGCCGACCTTGTGGCTGCCGGCTGTGCGCAGGTGGACGCCCCCAGCCAGCTGGAAACTTATGTGGACGGCTCGCTGCGCATCACTCTCATCGCCTCGGACGGCAGTGTGCTTTTTGAGTCGGCCACCAACCAGCCGATGGAGAACCATCTGAGCCGCCCCGAGATACAACAGGCCATGAAGAGCGGTGTGGGCCGCGACTGCCGCGACTCCCAGACGCTGGGCTATGAGACTTATTATTACGCCATGCTGCTGACGAACGGAGACATCCTCCGGGTGGCACAGGATTCTGAGACGATCTGGTCGATTTATGACGCCGCTCTGCCTGCCATCGTGCTGAGCTGTTTCCTGATGATGGGCGCAGCCGCCATCATTGCCGGACTGCTGACCAAGAGCCTCGTCCAGCCTGTGCTCAAGATGACCGATGACCTCGATCACATCCAGGAGAATGTCCCCTACAAGGAGCTTATCCCCTTTGCCGAGAGCATCCACTCCGACCGGATGCTGCGGGAAAATAACGAGAAAATGCGGCAGGAGTTCACGGCCAATGTCAGCCACGAGCTGAAAACGCCTCTGACCAGCATCTCCGGTTATGCAGAGCTCATCGAGACCGGCATTGCAAAACCCGAGGATACGCCGGGTTTTGCCCGCAAGATCCATGTAGAGGCCAGCCGGATGATACAGCTGGTCAACGATATTCTGCAGCTCTCCCACCTCGACAATGTGAGCGAGACGGGTGCTGCGCCTGCAATGGAAACGGTCGATCTGCTGGATGTGGCTCGCGAGTGCGTGGAGCGCCAGAAGGTCAACGCCCGGCACTCCTATATCTCCCTGACCTACCTCGGCGAAAGCGCCCCTGTGACAGGCAGCCGCAGCCTGCTGGATGAGCTGTGCCAGAACCTCTGCGACAACGCCATCCGCTACAACCGCCCCGGTGGAAAAGTCCAGATCATCACGGCCTGCACCCGGGACGGTCATTGCACCCTGACCGTGAAGGACAACGGCATCGGTATCCCGAAAGAGGCGCAGAACAGCGTGTTCGAGCGCTTCTACCGGGTGGACAAGAGCCGCAGCAAAGCCACCGGCGGCACCGGTCTGGGTCTGGCCATCGTCAAACACATCGCCCGCATCCACAACGCCCGCATCAAGCTGGACAGCGTTGTGGACGAGGGTACCACCATCACCGTGATCTTCGAAACGGCTTCTTAAAATTTCATGAGCTTCACGTCTGCCCGAATTTCCGGGCAGACGTTTTTTGTTGTGAGCGCAAAGTGACCGTCACGCAGTGCCTGATGCGCACCGAGTCCGGAGATGTCCAGCCCCAGCGTCCAGCAGCGGCGGACGGTGTCCGCACAGAGGGCTTCCAGTTCTGCTTCGGCGTCGGCAGGCAGGGCATTATTGCGTGAGAGCGCGTTCACCCGGAGAAGAAAGCTCTCCCCTTCCCGCTCCACGCCGCAGAAAGCCCGGCGCAGGCGGAGCGGCCCAGATTCCAGAAAGAAACGATGCTCCCCTGTATCCGTCCAGCTTTTGCCCTGCAATAAGAGTGCCATTTCCGTCTGGGACTCGGTCAGCTGGCCGGTCTGTTCCGGGGTGATGATGAGGGCTTCGGGCCTGTAATGTGCGTCCTCGTCTTCCAGCTCCACGACAGGCAGGATGAAGCCGCTGCTCTGCTGATAGAGCCGGGGCGCGGCCGGGGCAGCGTTTTTGACGCATTGCAGGAGATTTTCCGGCAGGACGTCTGATCCATCGGCCCGCTCTTTCAGTGTCTCTACCGAAAAACTTCCCCCAAACACCCGGGACGCCAGCCGCCCGTAGGGTCGATGGAGAAACAGTTCTTCACAGGCAGGCAGCGTCTGCCGCACCGAATCCAGCCCGGCCAGAAGATATTCGCAGAGCCGCCAGTCCGCCCGCTGGGGCAGGGCTTCCTCAGCGGCAGAAATGGCAGAAGAAAGCTCGGAGCCTCGGCCAATACAGAGACGGATGGCGGCTTTGGCCTCGGAGGAATCGGCGGAGGCTTCCGGGAACTGGTACAGCAGACCCACTGTCCAGCTGTCGCCGTTCGTCTCGACGAGAAGGGCGCGTATCATGCTTTTTTCGGTGTTGTCCCAATGCAAAAAGAGACAGAGCCAGACGACGAGGACGCCTGCGGCCATCAGCCGCAGCCAGCCCCGGCGGGTCATTGTACAGCCTCCGCATTTACAGGCCCTTCGGCAAGGCGCTCACAGAGCAGCCGGACGGCACGGACGATAAAGCCGAAGCGGAAGATCGCCGCCGCCAGCCAGAGGAGCAGGAACGCGGCATCAAAGCGGGAGATGCCGCCGAAGCTCCACGCCCGCAGCAGTTCATAGCCAGGGTAAGCCTGCGGGGCACCGAAAAGAAGGGCCAGCCCCAGCGCATAACCCGAGGAAATGACGGCAGCGATGATTGGAAGCCACACGACAGGCTTTTTACTGATCTTCGCATTATTTTTTCTCATACAGAGAAGTGGAAAGGAGAAATATTCCGGGTAAAAAGATGCATCCGGAAGCACAAACGAATGTGCCGTCTCACCTGTCACGAGCACCTGCCATTGCAGCTGTCCGGCCAGCCCCAGCACACAGAACACGATACCCAGCACTACGAGCCACCCGAGGACGGAGGCCATCCGGTCATACAGCTCACAGCCGAGGCTCCACCCTGCCCAGAGAAAGAACGGCAGCAGACCGATGAAGGCCATAGACGCAAACTGTTCCCAACAGGCTTGTTGGAGCATTGCAGCCGTCCGGACAAGTTCGAAGAGATACCAGAGCAGAAAGACGGCACAGATGCACTTTCCTGCAAAGCCCGGGCGGTTCAGACGGGAGGCGTTGACCGAGACGAGCGCGGCAAGGAGCACGAAGGCCGCTGCCGCCAGTACATTGCTCAGCAGGACGGCGCGGACGGAGCCGGTCTGCCCTGCCCCGAAGATGGCGCGGCCCAGCTCTGCCACCGCGACGCTGAGTGTCAGCGTCTGGGCCGAGAATGTCTGTTTTTGCTGCATTCAGGAACCCCTCCTTTGCCAGATGGTGAATGGGCGGCGGGACAGCGCCCGATAGTTGCGGCGGACGACGCCGTCACCCGAAAAGACTGCGCCCGAAAGATAGGGTACCCCCATCGCGGAGATGGACGTCAGTGCGGCCAGCACGCCCAAGGCCGCACACACCAGACCTACCGGCCCGGCCAGACCGGCGGCCAGCGTAACGCCCAAGCGCAGCAATGTGGCCGGTTCGTACAGCGAGGGCGTCACAAAGACCGAGATGGCCGTGATGCTGGCTACGAGAATAACCGGCGTGCTCAGCAGTCCGGCCCCGATGGCGGCGTCACCGATGATGAGTGCCGCGACAAGGCTCACCGAGTGGCCCAGCGTCTGGGGCATCCGAAGCCCGGCCTCCCGGATGATCTCCAACAAGATGATGACCAGCAGCATCTCGGCAAAGAGCGGCAGAGGCGTCGCCTTTTCTGCCGCCGCGATTTTGAATAATAACTGCGGTGGGATGAGCTCGGGCAGATAGACCGCCAGACAGACAAAAACGCCCGGCAGGAAGATGCTGAGATAAAACGAGCCATACTTCAGGACGCGCAGGAACGACGAAAAAACTGCCGTGGTGGCGTAGTCGTCGAGGCAGTCGAAGTTCTCGCAGAAAAGGGACGGCAGCACCAGCGCCGAGGGGCTGCCGTTGACAAGGATGATGATTTTTCCCTCACAGAGCTTTGCGGCGGCGGATGCCGGGCGCTCGGTATAGCTCACTGGGGCAAACAGCCGCCACCTGGCCGGGAAAAGCCACGGTACAAAGTAGCTGGAATCCAGCAGGACCTCCGGCTTTGCCTCCTGGAGCGTCCGGCGCACCCGCGCCACCGCCGTCTTGCCGGCCTTGTCTTTGCAGTAGCAGATGGCGTATTCGGTCTTCATGGCACAGTCGGCCTGTGCGGTCTCCATCACAAGGGTGTCGGTGCGGATGAGGCGGCGCAGTAAACTCAGGTTGACCCGCAGCAGGTCGGCAAAGCCCTCCCGGGAACCACGGAGGTTTCCTTCCCCGGAGGGCTCTTCCACCGAGCGCGATTTCAGCCCCTGCACCGAGAAGACAAGCCCCTTTTTGCACCCTTCCAGCAGAAGCACGGCCATGCCGGCGGTCATGCGGCGGATGAGGTCGTCCATGTCCTTGACCGGGCCGTCCTCGGCGGGCAGACCGGAATGGTTCATCAGCAAATCATACACCTGCGTGCCGGTGTGAGGTATCCGCTCCGGCTCGAGGCTGGGCGTGTGACGGGTGGCGGCGTCCAGTAAAAGCGACCAGAGCGACTCGAGGCTGGCCATATTGTCGAAAAGGACGATGGCCCCCGGGCAGTGATAAAGCTCGATGCGCTTGGCATAAAAATCCGCCGAAGCGCCAAACCTAGCGTTGAGCGCCGCCAGATTCTCTTCCAGCGACGAGGAAAGCTGCAGCATACGGTATCCCCCTTTTCCTGCCAGTATTCCCCCACCAACGGTGCTTATTCAACCCACAAGGAGGGCCTTCTCGTGAAGCTTCTGATTTTCCGTACTCTGCTCATCTATCTCTGCGTTCTGTTCGCCATGCGGCTGATGGGCAAGCGTCAGCTGGGCGAACTGCAGCCCGAAGAGCTGGTATCTACTATCCTCATCTCAAATCTGGCGTCCATCTCCATCGAGTCGGAAGAAGTGCCGGTGACGGCCAGCCTCATTCCTCTCTTCCTCATCGCGGCTTTAGAGCTGCTGGGGTCGGCGCTGAGCTTCCGCAGCCAGAAATTTTTCAACCTGATGTCGGGCCGTCCCAAGACGGTCATCCTGGACGGACAAATCGACCAGAACGCTCTGCGCACCCTCCGGCTGACGACTGCCGACCTGCTGGAGGCACTGCGCGGCAAAAACATCTTTGACCCCCGGGATGTCTCCTACGCCGTGGTGGAGACGAATGGCAGTCTCTCGGCGGCACTGCGCCCTGAGAAAGAGACCGTTACCCTCGCTGACTTGCAGCTGAAAGTGGAGCACAGCCACGCGACTATCCCCTTCGTGCTGGACGGACAGGTGCTCGAGGAAAATCTGCACTGGTGCGGCAAAGACCAGGACTGGCTCGAGCGGACAGCGCAGGCCAATACCCTGCTGCCGGAGGAAATTCTGCTTTTAGTGGGCAACGAGACGGAGGACTATTTTCTGCTGAAAAAAGAGAGCCGCCGCAAGGGCAGCTCCCAGTGAGAGGTGTGGAATGAAGCGAATTTATGCGTGTCTGTGCATTGTGGCAGTGCTGCTGGGTGTGGCCTTTTACAGCAGCTGGCGGGTGCAGAAGTTTGCAGAGGATATTTCGGACGACATCGACAATGCCATGGAGGACATCCGGGACGAGGACCTCCCTTCCGCGCGGCAGGCACTGGCCGAGGGCGCTGAACTCTGCGACAAAATGCGGGAAGGGATGAATCACCTGCTCCGCACGCAGGACTTCACAGAACTGGAAGCTGCCCTTCGCGCTGCGGACGGACATCTCGAACTGAACGCCCCCGAAGAAGCATTTGGTGAACTGCGCCGGGCGCAGGTTCGGGTGGAGACGCTGGAATGGCTGTCACGTAGACTTGTGTAATTAAATCGTCAGGACGCGGTTATATTTCGTGTAATCTATATTATTCGAAATTATGCCGTCTCGTCCCGGCGCAAGATGAGTCTTATAAAAGGGATTTCATCTGCAAGGTCATCCGATATTTCCATTGCGTTATCATTGTTTTTCTCTGTAACAATTCTATTTATAAGAGGCTGCCATTAAGTGTCCCTGGCTATATGGATTTTTATATATCCCATCTTTCAGCGTATCTTTCGAAAGATACAGACCTTATAGAAAGGGCTCTTTTCCCGTGTCCCAAAGGCGCAAAAAGCGCCCCATCCCCTGCCCTGCGGCAGAGAATGGGGCGCTCGTGCTTTTTTACACTTTACTTCTTACGGTCGCCCATCAGCTTTTTCAGCTCATTGAAGAAGCTTTCGACGTCCGCGAACTGCTGATAGACCGAGGCAAAGCGGACATAGGCCACCTCGTCGATTTTCTTCAGCTCCTGCATGGTCAGCTCACCGATGCGAACACTCGTCACCTCGCGGTCATAGGTGCTCATCAGGGTCTGCTCGATGCTGCTGACGGCGCGTTCCAGAGACTCGTAGCTCACCGGACGCTTGGCGCAGGCCCGAAGCATCGCATTGAGCAGCTTCTGCCGGTCGAACGGCTCACGGGAGTTATCCTTTTTGATGACGATGAGCGGCACCGTTTCCACGACCTCGTAGGTCGTGAACCGCATATGGCAGTTCAGGCACTCCCGGCGGCGTCGGATGCGCTCGCTGTCTTCGGTAGGGCGGGAGTCGATGACTTTGGATTCCTCAGCGCCACAATAGGGGCATTTCATGGTCGTTCCTCCTAGATTCAGGACAGATTTGCGTCAGGATAGAAGCTCAGTTTTTCTTTGCGTTTTTGCGCTCGCTCCAGGCCACCCATGCGGAAGTGGAGACACACAGCGAAGTGTACACGCCGCTGAGCATACCCATCATCAGGGGGAAGGCAAAGGTGAAGATGCTGTCCAGACCGTACAGCTTGGAGACGATGCACATCACACCCAGAGCCATCACCGTGGTGACGGTGGTGATGATGGTACGGCGGGCAGACTGGTTGACGGAATGGTTGACCAGCTCTTCGAAGCTGGCCTTCTTGCCCAGCAGGCCGCGGTTCTCACGGATACGGTCGTAAACGACGACGGTATCGTTGATGGAGTAGCCGAGGATGGTGAGCATGGCGGCGATGAAATTGCCGTCCAGCGGGGCGCGCAGCAGCACGAAGGTGCCGAACACCACCATCAGGTCATTGAGCAGGGCCAGAACAGCCATCATGCCGCCGGTGAGGCCGCCGATCTTCTTGAAGCGGTAGGCGATGTAGGCGAGGATGAGCACCAGTGCGAACACCACGGCCACCAGACTCTTCTGAAGGAACTTGGTACCCATTGCGGCGCTGACATTGCTCAGAGAGAGCTGTGCAAAGGAGTTGTCCGGGCAGCTCTCATTCAGGGAGTCCAGCAGGGTCTGCACTTCGTCGGTGGTGACAGTCTCGGTGCCGGGCATCGAGATTTTCAGAGTCTGCTCCCCTGTCGCGACGTTCTCGCCGGTCTGCAGGGTCAGGCCGTTGCTGCCCAGTGCCTCGGAGGCGGTCTTCTGGACGGCAGACATCTCAAAGCTGTTCTCGTAGCTCAGGGTGATCATCGCACCGCCGGTGAACTCGGTGTCCAGATGGACGCCCAGCACCACAGCGCAGAGGACGATGGCTGCCATCAGGCAGGCGGAGAAGGTCAGGAAGCGCTTGCGCAGGCCAACGAAGTCGACCTGCTTCTTCTCTGCCGGGGTCTTGCCGGGAGCATCGGCACCGTAGAGGCGGGGGTCACGCAGAGCCTTGATAGAGGCAGCACCCCGGATCATGGTACGGGTAGCGAAGATACCGAACACGAAGTTGAGCAGCACACCGGTGAGCAGCGTGTAACCGAAGGCGTAGATGGTGCCTGCGGTCGAGGGGCCGAAGGCGAAGAAGACGAAGTGCAGGGCCTTGGCGAAGAAGCCGTCAGACGGGCCGAAGGCACCCATCAGCACGATGGCGACGATAACGATGGTCACGTTGCCGTCGATGATGGGAGTCAGGCCGCGGGCGAAGCCGCTCTTGAGAGCGCCGTCGAGGCTCTTGCCGCTGCGCAGCTCTTCCTTGATGCGCTCGGCAGTGATGACGTTGGCGTCAACACCCATGCCGATGGCGAGGATGATGCCGGCGATGCCGGGCAGGGTCAGGGTGAAGCTCTCAAACACCGAGAAGTAGCCGGAGACGAAGGCCAGCGTAGCCGCCACCTGACCGGCCAGAGCGATGCAGGCCAGGAAGCCGGGCAGACGGTACAGAGCCGTCATCAGCACCACGATGAGGGCGAAGGCGATGACGCCGGCCAGCACCATGGCGCTCAGGCTGTTCTCGCCCAGACTCGGGCTGATGGTGGAGTAGCTGTCCACCGTCAGCGCAAAGGGCAGAGAGCCGGAGTTGATCTGGCGGGCCATCTTGACAACGTCCTCCTGCGTGAAGGGGCTCGACGCAGAACTGGTGATGATGGCAGAGCCGTCGGTGATGGCGGCGTTGACGCTGGCGGTGCTGACGTTCTCGTCGTCCAGCCAAATGCTGATGGTGCCGCCGGTCTGATACAGGCGGGTGGTCGCGTCGCCGAATGCTTTGGCGCCCTCATCGGTAAACTTGAGCGCCACATAGTACTCGGAGCTGCTGCCGTTGACGGGGCCGTACTGTGCAGCTGCGCTCTCCACCATCGAACCGTCGAGGACGAGCTCTCCGTCTGCACTGCTCCCCTCGCGGAAGGTCAGATAGGCAGTGGTGCCGATCTCCTCAATGGCGGCCTCGGGGTCGAACTCCGTCTCGCCCGACTGCCACGGGAACTCGAGGATGAGGCTGTCGGAGTTGTTGTCCACATACAGCTCATAGTCGGTCACGTTGAGGGCGACCAGACGGTTCTCGATGACCAGCTGAGCAGCCTCGAGCTGGTCGTCGGTGGCGTCATAGCCGTCGGAGGGGACGAAGGTGACGTTGACGCCGCCCTTGATGTCCACACCAAAGCGGATGTCTTTCGCGCCCTTGATGTAGGTTGTGGTCACATCACCGTACTTGACTGCGACGCCAAAGAATGCCGTATAGACAAACGCCGCGATCAAAAGCACAGTGAGGACAAGTTGCCATGCTTTGCCTTTAGTTTTCATATGAATCGGGAAACCTCCAAATATAATAAGAAGCTGTTTTCATAACCATTGCACACCGCCTGAACTGCCTTTTGGCGCACTCTGGCTATGAAAACAACTTCCAAATCCCCGCTGCGCCGTCAGAGCGGCAGCACAGCGGGGATCTTGTGCGATGAATCAGGCTTTCTCAGCCAGCAGCTTCTCGACTGCGGCCAGACGGACGCAGACACAGAGCAGGTCGGACGCAGTCTCCACTTCGTCCAGGCTGGGATAAGTGGGCGCGATGCGCAGATGGGCATCGTCCGGGTCCTTGTGGTAAGGGTAAGCGGAGCCTGCGCCGGTGAGGGTCAGGCCGCAGTCCTTGCACAGCTGGGCCACACGCTTGGCGCAGCCAGGCATGACATAGAGGCTGATGAAGTAGCCGCCCTTGGGGTTCGTCCAGTGGGCGATGTCGCCGCAGGGAGTCAGCTCCTCATTGAAGGCCGTCTTGACGGCATCAAAGCAGGGTACCAGACGGCGGCGGTGCTTTGCCATGTGGGCCAGAACGCCTTCCTTGTTCTTGAGGAAGCGGACGTGACGCAGCTGGTTCATCTTATCATAGCTGATGATCATGACCGAGAAGCGCTTGCAGATGTACTTCATCATGGCTTCGCTGCAGGCCAGTGCAGAGACGCCTGCGCCCGGGAAGGTGATCTTGCTGGTAGAGGTGAACATGAAGACGCGGTCCTCAGTGCCGTACTTCTTGCACTCGTTCAGCAGGACAGGAGTCTCGATGATCTCGTCCGTCAGGTGGTGGACGATGTAAGCCTCATCCCAGAAGATCTTGAAATCAGGAGCAGCGGTCTTCATCCTGGCGAAGCGGTCGATGGTCTCGTCACTGTAGGTGTAGCCGTCGGGGTTGGAATACTGAGGCACACACCAGATGCCCTTGATGGTATCATCCTCAGCTACCAGCTTTTCAACAACGTCCATATCAGGGCCGGTCGGAGTCATGGGAACGCTGATGAGCTCAAAACCGAACTCCTCGGTGATGGCGAAGTGGCGGTCATAGCCGGGTACCGGGCAGAGGAACTTGCGCTTCTCCACCTGCGACCAGGGGCAGGGAGACTCGGGGAAGCCGAAGCAGTAGCCCATAGAGATGAGGTTGTACATGATCTGCAGGCTGGAGTTTCCGCCCACAAAGACTTCCTCGGGTTTGACGCCCATCACGTCGCCGAACAGCTCACGGGCCTCGTGCAGGCCCTCAAGGTCGCCGTAGTTGCGGGCATCGGTGCCGGCGTCGGTGGTGTAATCGGTCATCTGCAGCAGACCCATTGCCAGGTCCATCTGGTGAGGGCCGGGCTTGCCGCGGGCCATATTCAGCTTCAGGCCCATTGCCTGAAATTTCTTGTACTTTTCTTCCAGAGCTGCCTTCTCAGCAGTCAGTTCGTCGCGGGTCATCTCAAAATAATTTGCCATAACACACACTCCTTTATCGTACTTTCTGTTTCCCACAAAATGTCCGGCGCTGCCATCCGCAGAGCAGTCCCATGCCAGTGGACCGTCCCGGTATTCCCCTTGCAATTCCAGACTTTTATAGTTTACTACAATTTGGTCTCGGAAACAAGTCAGATGGCACAAAAAAGCCCCGCCAAAAAGCAAAAAGCTTTCAGCGGGGCTGCTCTTCCCTGCTGTGCGCTGACGCTCAGCTCAGGGAAGTCTGACTCTTATAGCGCTTGCGCACCGCACCGTACTCCATGTGCGCTTCGCCGCCCTCCACGGTGTCCTCGTCGATGGTGACGCGGATGATGGTGGGGTCGTTCGGCACATCGTACATGATGGGCATGAGGATGTTCTCCATCACGCTGCGCAGGCCGCGGGCGCCGGTCTTGCGTTCAATGGTCTTGCGGGCGATGGCATGGAGAGCCTCGTCGGTGATGTCCAGCTCCACATTGTCCATCGACAGCAGCTCTTTATACTGCTTGACCAGACTGTTGCGGGGCTCTTTCAGCACGCGCACCAGCGCATCCTCGTCCAGGTCGTCCAGCACGGTGATGACCGGCAGACGGCCGATCAGCTCGGGGATGAGGCCGAACTTGACGAGGTCGTGGGGTTCGACCTTCCGCAGCAGGGCCTTTTCGGCTTCGCTGGAGTTATCCTTCAGCGCACTGCCGAAGCCCAGTGCAGACTTGTCGGTGCGGCGGAGGATATACTTGTCCAGACCGTCGAACGCACCGCCGCAGATGAAGAGGATGTTGGTGGTGTCGATTTGGATGAACTCCTGCTGGGGGTGCTTGCGGCCGCCCTGCGGGGGGACATTGCTGACGGTGCCTTCCAAGATCTTCAGCAGAGCCTGCTGAACACCCTCACCGCCCACGTCGCGGGTAATGGAGGGATTCTCACTCTTGCGGGTGATCTTGTCGATCTCATCAATATAGATGATGCCGATCTGAGCCTTCTGGACGTCGAAGTCCGCGGCCTGAATGAGCTTGAGCAGGATGTTCTCGACGTCCTCGCCCACATAGCCGGCCTCCGTCAGGGTGGTGGCGTCTGCGATGGCGAAGGGAACGCCCAGCATCTTGGCCAGCGTCTGGGCCAGCAGGGTCTTGCCGACACCGGAGGGTCCCAGCAGCAGGACGTTGGACTTTTGCAGTTCAACGTCTGCACCCTTGCCGCTCAGGATGCGCTTATAGTGGTTGTAGACCGAGACGGCCAGCACACGCTTGGCCTCGTCCTGCCCGATGACGTACTGGTCCAGACCCTCCTTGATCTCTGCGGGGGTCTTGATGTTGATGGCGAGATCATCTGCGGGCTGGATACGCGCCCGGCTGGCGCTGCCGCGGCTGGGGCGGGAGCTGTTGCTGCCCGGATGATCCGGCTTGTCCGAGAGCAGGTCGGCGCAGAGGCCGATGCATTCGCTGCAGATGTTCACGCCGGGGCCGATGATCATCCGCTCCACTTCGTCCTGATGTTTGCCGCAGAAGCTGCAGACCAGATCCTTTTCGTTTTTATCTCTGCCGGAATTGTTATTAGCCATAACCGTTTTTCCTTATCCTGGGTGTATTGCTTTCTGCCGCTCAGCGGTGGGTGATGACCTCATCAATGAGGCCGTATTCTTTGGCCTCCTGCGCAGAAAGGAAGTTGTCGCGCTCGGTATCCTGCTCCACCTTTTCCAGCGGCTGGCCGGTGTACTCGCTGAGCAGCCGGTTCATCTTGGCGCGGGTGCGGATGATGTGGTCCGCGTGGATCTTGATGTCGGTAGCCTGTCCGGACAGACCGCCGCCCTGACCGCCTGCGATCAGCGGCTGGTGGATCATGATCTCAGCGTTGGGCAGAGCGAAGCGCTTGCCCTTGGTGCCGCTGGCCAGCAGGAATGCGCCCATCGAGGCAGCCATGCCCATGCAGATGGTGGAGACATCGCACTTGATATACTGGATGGTATCGTGGATGGCCATACCCGCGCTGATGGAGCCGCCGGGGCTGTTGATATACAGGCTGATGTCCTTATCGGGGTCCTGCCCTTCCAGATACAGCAGCTGTGCCACGACAAGGCTGGCAGAGGTGTCGTTGACATCCTCGCTCAGCACAATGATGCGGTCGTTCAGCAGACGGGAGAAAATATCGTAGGAACGCTCCCCGTGCGCCGACTGCTCGACAACGTAAGGAACAAAACTCATAGGGTTCGCCTCCTGAATGAAAATTATTGTATTTGCAAAATTGACCGATACGGCAAGCGCACATGGGCCGTAGCCGTATCGGTCAATTTCAACAACCTTAGCTTACAGAGCCGGGATCACTCCCTGCCCTGTGTGACCTTGTGCGCCAGAATTACTGAGCGTCCTCGGTCTTCTCGGCCTCAGCGGCCTTCTCCACGACGTTAGCGTGGCTCTTGATGAAGTCGATCGCCTTGTTGATGGCCAGGTCGTGCTTCACCTCATCGACATTGATGAGCTCACGGACCTTGTCCTCTTCCATCTTGTACTGGTCAGCGATGCGCTTGACCTCTGCGTTCAGCTCGTCCTCAGAAGCCTCGATGTTCTCGGCAGCTGCGACAGCCTCCAGAGCCAGACGGATCTTGACCTGCTTCTCAGCCTGAGGCATGAAGGAAGCACGGAACTGGTCAACGGACTGGCCCATATACTTCAGGTAGTCCTCGAGGCGCAGGCCCTGCTGCTCCATGCGGAAAGCAAAGTCGTTGACCAGCTCGTCCATGCGGACATCGTACATAGCCTGGGGGATCTCAGCCTCCATGCCGTCGATGACCTGATCGACCAGAGCGTTCTCGACAGCCAGGTCATCCTGCTTGTCCAGCTGCTCCTGGTTGTTCTTGCGGATGGAAGCCTTGAACTCGTCCAGAGTGTCGTACTCGGAGCAGTCCTTAGCCAGCTCGTCGTCCAGAGCGGGCAGCTCCTTGTACTTGACCTCGTGCAGCTTGATCTTGAAGACAGCGGGCTTGCCAGCCAGCTCAGCAGCCTGGTACTGCTCGGGGAAGGTGACGTTGACGTCGAACTCCTCGCCAGCAGCGTGGCCAACGAGCTGGTCCTCGAAGCCGGGGATGAAGCTGCCGCTGCCTAGGGTCAGGCTGTAGTGCTCAGCCTTGCCGCCCTCGAATGCGACGCCATCCACAAAGCCCTCGAAGTCGATGTCCACGATGTCGCCGTTCTCAGCAGCACCCTCGCGGGTCAGCTCACGGGCGTTGCGCTCCTGCACACGCTTCAGCTCGGCCTCGACAGCCTCGTCAGAAACAGTATGGACAGTCTTCTCAACGGTCAGACCATTGTATGCGCCGATCTTGACTTCGGGCTTGACAGCGACCTTGACGGTCAGGGTAGCGCCCTCAGCCTCGCTGGCGGAGTCAACGCTGACCTCAGGACGGCCGACCGGCTCGATGCCGGCAGCCTTGACAGCCTCTTCGTAAGCTGCGGGGAACAGCTCGTTGATGGCGTCGTAGGTAAAGACATCAGCGCCGTACATCTTCTCGATGAGAGCCTTGGGAGCCTTGCCCTTGCGGAAGCCCTGAACAGGGTACTTCTTGCCCTCCTTCTTGAAAACATCGGCAACTGCAGCCTTGAAAGCCTCAGCGTCGATGGAGAACTGCAGCTCTGCCATGCTCTTCTCGAGCTTTTCGCACTTGATGAAATTCATTTGTGTATCCTCCACTCAAATATTCTATTGCGTTGGGGCAGCGGGAAAACTGCCGCCTGCAACCGCGCACCGCGTCCTTGCTGTTTGCGAAATGCGGGGACGCGCGCGCTCAAATTGGGTGCAACAATCGCGTCACAACTTATTATAGCACGGTCGTGATAGAATTGCCACCCCAAATTTTGACTTTTTGTCATTTCTGCGGTTCTGGTCTCTGCCTCAGTTGATGCGGTAGGGGCAGAACCGCAGACCATCAGCGCTGACAAGCTTGTAGCGGATGCCGTCCACATCGCCCTGCACCGCATAGCGGATGGCATTGCCGTGCAGATGGCCGTAGTAGCAGGTCCTGATGCCGTAGGCTCTCAGTGTCGCCACGATCTCGGGGGCGCTGGTGCCGGTGTAGACCGGCGGGTAATGCAGGAACACCAGCTTTTCCAGCCCGGGTTCTGCGGCATCGAGGCTCATCTTCAAGCGGCCTATCTCCCGATTCATCACCTTTTCGTCGTGAGGCTCCCCCACATCGAACAGCCAGCCCCGGGTGCCGCAGATGGCGTAGCCCTCCACAGAGTAGGAGTTGTTGTGCAGGATGTGGAGCGTATCGAAGCCCTCGGCCTTCAGGTAGGCGTTCATCTTGTTGGCGGTGGTCCACCAATAGTCGTGATTGCCCTTCATGATGAGCTTCTGGCCGGGCAGCTGCTGCAGAAATTCGAAATCCCTGCGGGTATCGGTGAGACGCATGGCCCAGCTGATGTCGCCTGCAAGGACGATGGTGTCCTCGGGCTTTACGAGCTTGCGCCAGTTGGCCTCCAGCCGCTCCACATAGCCGTTCCAGCCGGGGAAAACGTCCATCGGCTTGGAGCCGCCCAGGGAAAGGTGGGTATCGCCAAGCACAAAAAGTGCCATAGTTTATTTACTCCTGTTCTGGTTTTCGTCAAGCCTGACAGCCCAGTGCCACCTCCGCGATCTGAGCCGGGTCGATGACGGTGCTGAACCGCTCGGCCTTCTGCCGCAGGACTGCGAGACTTGCGGGAGCGGTGCGGCCGGTAGCCTCTTCCAGCGCCTGCATGGCCTCGAAGTCGTTCTCCGGGGCAGTGTGGCCCAGAGCTTCCAGCACGCTGCGCGGGAACTTGAAGGGCGAGGCGGTGGAAAGCACCACCATCGGCACGCCGTCCCGCTTCTTCTGGGCGGCGACATGGAAAGCCACCGCCGTATGGGTATCGCAGAGGTAGCCGTCCTTCTCGTAGCGGGCGCGGATCTCCCCTGCCACCTGTTCCTCACTGCTCCAACCGCAGTCGAAGCTCTCCTGAATGGCCTTCAGCGTCTCGGGACGGACGGTGTAGCGGCCCGTCTCGTTCAGGCTCTTCATCAGGCCGGCCACTTCGGCATCGCTGCCGGTGACGTGGTAGAGCAGGCGCTCAAGGTTCGAGGACACGAGGATGTCCATGCTGGGCGAAGTGGTCTTATAGAACTCCCGCTTTGCAGTGTAAGTGCCGGTGGAGAGGAAGTCGGTCAGGACGTTGTTCTGGTTGGAGGCGCAGACCAGCTTGCCGACGGGCAGGCCCATCTGCTTTGCATAGTAGCCGGCCAGAATGTCGCCGAAGTTGCCGGTGGGAACGCAGAAATCGACCTTGTCGCCAAAGCTGATTTTTCCCGCCTTGAGCAGCTGGGCATAAGCGGCGAAGTAATAGACGATCTGCGGCACGAGGCGGCCCCAGTTGATGGAATTGGCGCTGGAAAGGCGGATGTTCCGCTCGGCCAGTTTGGCCGCAATGGCTTTATCACCGAAGACCTTCTTCACGCCGGTCTGGGCGTCGTCGAAGTTGCCGCGCACGGCATAGACAGCGACATTTGCACCCTCCTGCGTGGCCATCTGCAGGCGCTGGATCTCGCTGGTGCCGCCCGTGGGGTAGAACACGGCGATCTCGACGCCCGGGATGTCGTGGTAGCCGTCCAGTGCGGCCTTGCCGGTGTCGCCGCTGGTCGCCACGAGGATGAGGGTCTTTTCGGTGCGGGAGAGGTTCTTCTTTGCCTCCACGAGGAGCTTCGGCATCAGCTGAAGGGCATAATCCTTGAAGGCGCAGGTCGGGCCGTGCCACAGCTCAAGGGCATAGGTATCGCCCTCCACCGGGGCCAGATAACCGGCCTTGCCGCCGAAGGCCTCACCATAAGTCGTGCGAGCAGCCTCAGCGAGGAAGTCTTTCGAGTAGTCGGTCAGATATTCGCTGACGACGGCAGCGGCCAGCTCCGGATAATCCAGCTGGCACAATGCCTCCACGTCCACCTGCGGAAAACTTTCCGGGACGAACAGGCCGCCCTCATCCGACAGGCCCTGTGCGATCGCCTGAGAGGCGGTCACAATGCGGGAATGGTCTCTCGTGCTGAAAAATTTCATCGTTATCGCTCCTTTTTGCCAGAAGGCCCATCACTTGGCCTCGTCGTGCGGCAGCGGCCCAGAGCCGTTTTTCTGCCTTTTCCCACCGGCACTTCCTGCTATTTCGCGCAAAAAGCACCCTTTATAATATGTACCATCCAGCGCCCGCTGTCAAGAGGGACGACTTCGGCCACGTCGAAACGTACCGGCTCGTCGCTCTGATGGGTGCTTTGGAGATACCATGCGGCGGATGCGATGATACGGCGCTGCTTGGCGGCGTTGACCGCCGCAGCGGGGGTATCCAGAGAGTCTTTGGCGCGGGTCTTTACCTCGCAGAACACCAGTGTTCCGTCCGGTTCCCGCAGGATGAGGTCTATCTCCCCCATCCGGGTGTGATAATTGTGGGTGATGAGGGCCGCGCCCTGTTTCTCGTAGAAACGCGCGGCAGCTGCTTCTCCCCTGCGGCCTGTCCCGGCCCGGTCCATCACTTGCCCTCGGGCCAGTAGCCCTGCTTTTTGAGGAAGCTGCGGCGGTAGAACGGCTGAATGCCGTACTGGGCAATGAGTTCATAGTGGAGCTTGGTGCCGTAGCCCTTGTGCTTTGCCAGCTGATACTGGGGATACTGCTTGTCCAGCTCCAGCATATAGCGGTCACGGCTGACTTTGGCCAGAATGGACGCTGCGCCGATGCTGGAGCTGGTGGCGTCGCCCTTCACCACCGGCTGTGCGGGCATGGTCAGCCCGGCCGGGATGCGGTTGCCATCCACAAGGACGAGGTTCGGCACGATGTCCAGCCCCTCCACGGCCTGACGCATCCCGCCCATGGTGGCATTCAGGATATTGTCGCGGTCGATGATGTCGGGGCCGACGAAGACGATTTTGTAAGCCAATGCCTTTTCAACGATTTGGTCGAAAAGAGCTTCCCGCTTTTTCTCGCTCAGCTTCTTGGAGTCGTTGATGCCGTAGACCGGAGCCTCGGGGTCAAGGATGCAGGCGGCCACGCAGACCGGGCCGCACAGCGGGCCGCGGCCCGCCTCGTCTACGCCTGCAAAGCAGCCGTACTGCGCCCGGATGTCGGCATCGTAGGCGTAGAGCGGCGCGGAGATCTCCTCATCCGTCCGACGCTTCATTCCTCGTCCTCCTCGGCAAAGTCGGCCATGTCGTCCCGCTGGGGCGGGCGCTCAAGGGAGATGCGGCCCCACTTGCAGGCGCGGAACTCATCCACCAGCATCACGGCACAGCGCTCGGTGTTCACCTCACCGCCCCGCACCAGCAGACCGCGCTTGCGGCCGATGGCTTCCATCAGCTCGTAGGGCGGCAGAGCCAGCGTCTCGGCGTCCAGCTTGTAGCGCTGGGCCACGAGGTCGGGATAGTTGCGGCGCACCTCATCCAAAAGGTTCATGGCCAGCTCCTCCACATCAAGGATGTCATCCTTGATGGAGCCGATGAAGGCCAGATTCGAGGCGATGGTCTTGGAATCAAACTTCTTCCAGAGCACACCGGGCATATCCAGCAGGTCAAACTTTTCGGTGCTGACCCACTGCTTACCCTTGGTCACGCCGGGACGGTCAGCCGCCTTGGCGCGGGCAGAGCCTGCGAAGGTATTGATGAAGGTGGATTTGCCCACATTGGGGATGCCGCAGAGCATGACCTGCGTCTTGGCACCGGCCATGCCGCGGTTCTGGCGGCGTGCCAGCAGGCCGGACAGTTCCTTTTCGATCGCGGCCTTGACGGCGTTCGCGCCGCCTTTCTGCTTGGCGCTGATGGCGACACAGCCCGCATCCGCCTCGTGGAAGTAGCGGATCCACTCTTCCGTCACGGCGGGGTCGGCGAGGTCCGCTTTGTTCAGCGCATAGAGCTTGGGCTTGCGGGCCGTGATGCGCTCGATCTCCGGGTTGAGGCTGGACAGCGGGATGCGGGCGTCCAGCAGTACAAGGCTTGCGTCAACGTGCTGGATCTCCTGCTCCATCATCCGCAGCGTCTTGGCCATATGGCCCGGGAACCACTGGATGGCATATTGGTTTGCAAACCGGGTGTCCTGATTGTTCATTTTACTACTCCAAAATCCGAAAAGGGCAAAAAGCAGAGCAGCACTTTGCCCAGTATATCCTGTTCGTCGATGCAGCCGACATAGCTCGAGCGGCTGTCCAGCGAGGCGTTGCGGTTGTCGCCCATCACAAACACCGTCCCCTCAGGCACAGTGTACGGGAACTCCACATCATAGCCCAGATAGGTCGGCTCTGCGATGTAATCCTCTTCCAGCACCTTTCCATTGACCTCTACCGTTCCGGTGGCATAGTCGATGGAGATGGTGTCGCCGCCTTTGGCGATGACACGCTTGACCAGAGGGCGGCCATAGCTGGTGTAGCTGTCCACGATGACCACATCGCCCCGCTGAGGCTCATAGCCTGCGCCCCAGACGACGAGCTTATCGCCGTTTTCCAGCGTAGGCACCATCGACTCGCCGTCCACCTGAATGATGCGGAAGAAAAAGGAAAACACCAGCACCAGCACCAGCGCCGCCGAAATAAGCGCTTCGTACCATTCCAGCAGGCCCTGACCACGGACAGCAGGCTGTGACTGTTCCATATCCGATGCACCTCTTTATCCGGGCTTCTGCCCGTTTTTATTTTCTCTGTCTCTGCGCCAAAAGCGCCGTATAACAGAAAAAAGGGGACAAACGAGTTGTCCCCTTTTCTCCCGCTTTGAAACGGGGAATCATCAAATATCGCTCTTGACCTTGGCAGCCTTGCCGGTACGACCACGCAGGTAGAACAGCTTTGCGCGGCGGACCTTGCCCTTACGGACAACAGTGACCTTCTCGACGAAGGGGCTGTTGATGGGGAAGACACGCTCGATGCCGACGCCGTAGGAAACGCGGCGAACGGTAAAGGTCTCTGCGACGCCGCCGTGCTTCTTAGCAATGACGGTACCCTCGAAAGCCTGGATACGCTCGCGCTCGCCTTCCTTGATACGAACATCAACGCGGACGGTATCGCCGACGTTGAACTGGGGCTTCTCAGCCTTGATGCTGCCTTCAGAAATAATCTTCAGTGCGTCCATTTTGAATTCCTCCATTTGTTTTTAGACGTTCATACACGGCGAACTGCCGTCAGAGGACCGCCCGTTTAATGATATGTGTCATTAACCCCGCTGTGGTCTCAGCGGACACTAACGCCTTAATAGGATAGCACAAACCGCCCGTAAAAGCAAGCGTTTCGGGCAAATTTATGCAAAAATTTTCGCTCTGGCTTTGATAGACCGTTCTTATTCGAACTTCTGCTTGTCTGCCGTCAGAAATTCGGTGCGCAGGATGGAGGCGTTCGCCGCCGGGACCCCGAATTTTGCTTCCAGCGCCGCCGTCAGCAGTGAGGGGTTCAGGTTCAGGTCCTGCGAGGCAGGCAGGCAGACCGCAAAGCTCACGCTCTCCCCCTCCGTCTCAAGCTCGAGAGTGGGGACATATTCCTTCATCTCGACCATCCTGACGCCGCGCTTGCTCTTTTTCTCCACCGGCACGCTGTCGAGGGCATTGTACTGCGCAAGCTTTTCCGCGGCATCCGCCGGGTAGCGGATGCGGTAGCAGGCGTAGGCGATGGCGTCGGCCTTCATCTTCACCGGCTCCACGCGGTAGACCTCGATTCCGGCAGGCATGATGGCGTTCAGCGCCGTCTGCCACTGGGCAAAATCGGGGTTTTCGGCCTCGGTCTTGACATCCACGCACTCGCACTGGCTCTCCTGCCCCAGCGAGAGCGGGCAGGCAAAAGTCATATAGATGTGGGGATTGAAGCCCAGCGTATGCCACACCGGCAGGCCGCTGCGCTTGAGCACCCGCTGCATCACCCGCTGCATATCCAGCAGGGAGATGTAGGAGGCTTCGTTCATCTTCTTAAACGAGATCCTTACTGTAATCAAAGCACGGTCCTCCTAACAGATGGTTTGCGCCGCAGCCGTGGCAGGCACGGTTGCAGGGCTGAGTTGTCTGAGCCGCGAGGGCCTTGTTGTACTCCCGCACCAGATATTCGTGGGTGACGCCGTAGTCCATGTGGCTCCACGGGGTCACTTCGTCCAGACCGATCGCGCGCTGGCAGTAGAACTTGGGGTCAATGCCCATGTCCTCGAAGACCTGCATCCAGGTGTCGTACTTGAAGCACTCTTCCCAGCCGTCAAAATAGCAGCCGCGCTTGTAGGCCTCGAGGATGACGGGAGCCAAGCGGCGGTCGCCCTTGGCAAAGACGCCCTCGAGGAAGCTGGTGGTGCTGTCGTGGTAGTTGACCTTGATCTTGCGGCTGTGAACGCTTTCGAGCAGGTGCTTCTGCTTGGCCTGCAGCATCTCTTCGGTGTCCATCGGGACGAACTGGAAGGGGGTGTGGGGCTTCGGCACGAAGCAGGCGCAGCTGATGGTCACCTGCACGCCGCGGCCCTTGGCGTGCTTGGGATTGGAGTAGAACAAATCGACCACTTTCTGAGCGGTCTCGGCGATGCCCTCGATGTCCTCCATCGTCTCGGTGGGAAGGCCCATCATGAAGTAGAGCTTGACGGAGGTGTAGCCGTTGGCAAAGGCCAGCGAGCAGGTCTTTTCGATTTCGTCCCAGGTGACGTTCTTATTGATGACGTCGCGCAGGCGCTGGGTGCCGGCCTCAGCGGCAAAGGTCAGGCCGCTTTTTCGCACCTTGGTGGTTTTTTCAATGAGGCTCTGGGAGAAGTTGTCCATCCGCAGAGAGGGCAGCGACAGGCTGACGTGCTCTTTCGGCGCCCACTCGTTCAAATCGTCCAGCAGCTCTTCGAGCTGGCTGTGGTCGGAGGTGGACAGGCTGGAAAGGCTCAGCTCCTCGTAGCCGGTGTTGGCGCAGAGGTCCTGTGCGGCCTTGTTCAGTAGGCTGGCGTCGCGCTGGCGCATGGGGCGGTAGAGGAAGCCTGCCTGACAGAACCGGCAGCCGCGCACACAGCCGCGCAGCACCTCGACGCTGGCGCGGTCCTGAATGGCGCCCACCATCGGGACGACGAAGTTGGTCGGAGGCGCAAAGTCGTTCAGGTTCTTGATGATGGCCTTGGTGATGACCGCCGGGATGCCCGGCTCGTTGGGGGTGATGGACTTGACGCGGCCATCCTCGTAGTATTCGATGTCGTAGAAAGCCGGGATATAGACGCCGGGGATCCTGGCGATGCGGAGCAGCAGCTCTTTCTTGGAGACGCCGCCCTCCTTCTTAGCCTTTTCGATTTCGGCGCAGATGCCGGGCAGCTGGTTTTCGCCCTCGCCCAGCTGGACGACGTCGAAGAAGTCGGCGATGGGCTCGGAGTTGCAGGCACAGGGGCCGCCCGCCACGATGAGGGGCCAGCTCTCGTCGCGGTCTTTCGAGTAGAACGGGATGCCCGCCAGATCCAGCATGGCGAGGATGTTGGTGTAGGACAGCTCATATTGGAGCGTAAAGCCCACAGCGTCGAAAGCCGTGAGGGGGTCTTTGCTCTCCATCGTGTAGAGGGGCAGGTTCAGGCGCTCCATCTCAGCCTTCATATCCAGCCACGGCATAAAAGCGCGCTCACACCACCAGTTTTCGTGGCTGTTCAGCAGCTCGTAGAGGATTTTTTCGCCCAGAAAGGACATGCCTACTTCGTAGGTGTCCGGGAAGCAGAACGCGAAGCGGACGTCTACCTCGTCTTTATTTTTATAGACGCTGCCCGGTTCGCCGCCGGTGTAGCGGCCCGGCTTCTGCACCCGGGACAGCGCTTCTTTCAGTTTCGGATCAAACATCAAGTTCCTCCATTTAACAACACGGATTGCATATTTATATATTCTACCCTATTTGGGCGAAGATTGCAACAGACATCGCAGCATTTGAGCTCCATCCAGCGGTGGGACAGGCAGAAGGTTGAACGCCCCGGTGAGCAGATTGGCCGCAAGGAACGCACTGCCCCGGATGGTCGCACACTGTTCCATCCTCATTGCCCAGATGGCGGCCAAGAGGCCATTCATGCCCGGCCCGGCGGCAGCGAGCAGAAAGGTCTGCCCCCGGGTGAGGGTCTGACCCCATGTCCGCATACAGAAACCGGTCATGGTCACTTCGATGACGGGAAAGCACCGGAACAGGAGCAGATAGACGAAGATATGACCCATTTCGTGGAGGACGGCGGCGCACAGGCCGATGCGCAGGAAGCCGCTGGCGTCGAACCAGAGCAGCAGATACAGCGCCCCGCAGAGCAGCAGCGGGTCACGGAACACCAGCGGCCCCAGCCGGACGAGCCGCCTCATGGCAGGCCCAGCAGAGCCCCCGCATCATAGCGGACGCCCTGTTCCAGAAGCTCAAAGTGGAGGTGCGCCCCGGTGGAGCGGCCCGTCTCCCCCGCTGTCCCCAGCGGCTGACCCACCTGCACCACCTCTCCGGCCCGAACGAAGAGATACTGCAGATGGGCGTAAAGCGTCTCCTGCCCGCCGCTGTGGCTCAGGCGGAGGTAGTTGCCGTAGGCCGCGCTCCGCCGGGCGGCAGTGACGACGCCATCCATTGCGGCCAGCACCAGCGTGCCTTCCGAACAGGCGAGGTCAGTGCCGCGATGGAACGCCTCTTCGCCGGTGATGGGGTCGGTGCGCCAGCCGTAGGCGTCCGAGACCCGCCATGCCGTCGTACCCAGCGGGAAGCAGGCCGTCTGCGCGGGCCTTACCCGTTTCAGCGAACAGCCCTCGGGCGCGGCTTTTGCGGCACAGGCCCGCAGAGCGGCCACGCAGAACAGGACAGCGCAGAACACCGCAAAAATCACCCATCCTTTTGTTTTATGCTGTCTTGTCCCCATCGGCGTCCCTCCTGTTTCCTGTACTGTATGCGGCAGGACAATATAAAATGCCGCCGGCCTTGCGGGCCAGCGGCATCGGGGATCATTTCAGGAAGTGTTCGAGCAGGCGGCTCAGCAGACCGGTGCGGCGGGGGCGGCTCTCGGTGACGACAATGGGCATCGGGGCGGGAGCGGCCTTTTCCGGCTGTACTGGCTGTTTTTCCGGCTCTGTGGGTCTTGCGGGCTGAGGTGCCGCCTTTGCCGGTGCGGCAGGCTTTTCCGGAGCCTTGACGGGCTGGGGCTTCGGCGTCTCAGCGACAGAAGCCGGTGCAGGCGCTTTGTCGCGGGCCGTCCAGTCGTCGCGGAGAAGGTCGTACATTCCCATCTGGCTGTTCACCAGCGGCTCGCCGGGGGCTGGCTTGACTTTCTGGTAGCTGCCGTCCGGCTGCATCTCGCGGGCGTTGACGTTGTCGCTGAGCTGGAGGCGGAGGATGCTGTCCAGCTTCTCCTTCAGCACGGGGTCTTCCACCCGGACGCCGACTTCCACGCGGCACTCGGTGTTGCGGGTAAGAAAGTCGCCGGATGCGATATAGATGCGGGTGTTCACGCCGTCATAGAAGCTGTAGATTCGGCCATGCTCGAGGTAGCGGCCCACGAGGCTGCGGATGTGGAGGTTTTCGGTCCTGCCCGGCACACCGGCGCGGACGCAGCAGATGCCGCGGACGATCATGTCGATGCGGACACCGGCACAGCTGGCTTCCTCGAGCTTGAGGATAATATCTCTATCAGAGATGGAGTTGTTCTTCAAAATCATGGAAGCCGGGCGGCCCAGACGGGCAGCGTTGATGACCCGGTCCATCTCATCCAGCAGCACGCTCTTGAAGCGGAGGGGTGCTACCAGCATCTTTTCGCTCTCCTCCGTCAGTTTCTGCACGGCAAGGTTCTGGAAGACGTTGGACGCTTCCTCGCCGATGCCGAGGTCGGCGGTGATGAAGGAGTAGTCGGTATAAAGCTCACTGGTCTTCTCGTTGTAGTTGCCGGTACCGATTTGGGTGATGTAGGAGTAGCCGTGGGCGCTCTTTTTGGTGATGAGAGTCAGCTTGGAGTGGACTTTGTAGTCGTCAAAGCCATAGATGACCGTGCATCCGGCTTCCTCGAGGTGCTTCGACCAGTCGATGTTGTTCTGTTCGTCAAAGCGGGCGCGCAGCTCCACCAGCGCCACGACTTCCTTGCCGTTCTCGGCGGCTTCCACGAGGGCCTGTACGATTTGAGATTCACGGGCCATGCGGTAGAGCGTCATCTTGATGGAGATGACGTCGGGGTCCTGCGCGGCCTTTTTCAGCATCGCAATAAAGGGGCGGATGGACTGGTACGGATAGCTCAACAGCACATCGTGCTTTTCCACCTCGGCGGCAAGGTCATAGTCCTGCGGAGGCAGCATAGGCCGGGCAGGCGTATAGAACAGCTCGGGGTGGCCGTCGGACTCCATGCGGGAGGTGAGCTTGTAGAAGAAACTCAGGTCAAGAGGACTCTTCTGGACGAAGACCCGCTTGTGGGTCAGCTCGAGGCGGCTGCAGAGCAGCTGAGCGACCTGTGGTGCGGCGGGGATGACCTGCAGACGGACGGCGGCCAGCTTGCGGCGGCGCTTGAGCAGATCGGCCATGATCTCGCGGTAGTCGATGTCATGGTCCATCATGCCCTCTTTCACGTCGATGTCGGCGTTGCGGGTGACCCGGAAGAGGCACTTTTCCTGCACATTTTCCTTGCCGAAGATGAGGGCCGCATAATGGAGCACCAGCTCCTCGGTCAGGGCAAAGCAGGTCTCATTGTCCTTCCGGACGAAATGCATCCGCTCCATCTGGCTTGAGATGGGTACGATGCCGAGGGTGTGCTCCGAGGTGTGCTTTTCGTGAAGGAGGACGCCGAGATAGATCTCCTTATTGCGCAGGAACGGGAACGGGTGGCGGCTGTCCACGATCTGGGGGCTGAGGATGGGGAAAAGCTCACTCTGGAAATACTTTTTCCAGAAGTGCTCGTCCTCTTTGCTCAGCTTATCGAAATCCACCTTGCGGTAGCCGCAGGCAGCCAGATTTTCCAGCGCTTTGGCGTAGTATTTGTCGCAGTCCTCCTGGAGCTGAGCGGTCTTGGGCATGATGGCGGCAAGCTGCTCTTCCGCCGTCATGTTCGTCTTGTTTTCCCGCTTTTCCTTCTTGCCGCGCATGAGGTTGGCGCGCTCCTGGAGCGAGCCGACGCGCACCATGAAGAACTCGTCCAGATTGGAGCCGTAGATGGCCAGAAACTTGAGCTGTTCGGCCAGCGGGACATTTTTATCCTTGCCCAGCACCAGCACGCGGCGGTTGAAGTCCAGCCAGCTCAATTCCCGGTTGATAAAAATGCTCTCTTCACTCATGATAACTCCTTTTTCCCGAGAAGGTCTCCCCTCTCAGCTCACATAGGCGAGGCCCTGCCATTCGTCTATCATATCCTGCGTAACGCCCGACACCTGTGCCACCTCATCGAGGCTCTGGAACCGGCCATAGGCAAGACGATATTCCAGAATGGCTCTCGCTTTCTTCTCCCCGAGGCCGGGCAGTGTGGTCATAGCGTCCACCCCGGCGGTGTTGAGGTCCACGCGGAAGGACTCCCGCAGAGGCTCGACTGCCGCTGACGAAGCCTGCGCCGGGGATGGCGGCACGGCATACCAGAACGCCAGACTGACAATGCAGACCGCCGCTGCTGCCGCCAGTACCAGAAAGCGGCGCTCACTAGGGCTTAACATAGTTTCTCTCATTGTACTCGAAATCCTTCCAAAAAGAAAGTCTCCTGCGGAAAATTTGCAGGAGACTTTACACAATTTTTACGATGCAGCTTCGGCACTTCGCACAAGGCCATAGAAAAACTCTGCAGCGGCGCCGGTGTCGTGGTCGGTCAGGGTCGTCTGGCTTGCGGCAAGGCGCAGCTCCACCGGGGCATCTGCCGGAACGACGCTCTGCCTGGCCTGACGGACCAGCTCGAGCATCTGGCTGCACCCGGCGGCGACGGTGAGCTGGTCAGCCGTGCAGTTGACGGGCAGGCAGACCGCACCCAGCATTGCTTCCGCCGAGACGGCACCCGGTGTCAGCACTATGACATCCATACCGGTGCGCTCCGAGCGCAGCATGGCGGCATTGTCTCCCAGTGCCTTTTCCAGCAGGGCCTGAATGGGCAGCTGCTGACGGTCCTGATAGAGCAGGATGCGCAGCACGTCCTCACCCTTGACGTCGGCGGGACTGCACAGCGTAAAGGGGGTGAACTCCCGGCGCAGATGGCGCTCGAGGGCGGTGCTCATCCGCAGCACACGGGTAGAGCCGTCGGCCATCTGCAGCGCGATGCCGAGGCCCACAGCTGCGGGCAGTTTTTTGAAGATGGACTCCTCACAGCCCGCGAAGCTGCACAGCGGCTGGCCGCTGCCCTCCGAGAACCGGTAGGCCAGCGTACCGCCGCAGGTGAGCGCGGGCGCAGCAAGGCGCAGTCCACCCAGCACGGCGCGGACGGCCCGGGGCGAACGCTGGGTGAAGACCGTCAGCCTGCCGCCCCGGCTGGAAAACAGCTGGAGCACATCCCGCACGACCTGCGGCATATTGCCGTCACCGGCCAAAAGGAGATGGTCCAGATCGCAGAGTACGAGCGTAGAATCGAGAAGTTTCGTCATACAGTCCCCCTCCTGAGCGATGCAATAAAGTGGGTGAAATACTCCGGCAGCTCCGAGTTGAAGCGGAGATGTTCCCCCGTGATGGGGTGGATGAAGCCCAATGTCTTTGCGTGGAGACACTGGCCGTGGAGCCTGGTGATGCAGTTGTGGGGGCCATACACCGGGTCGCCCGCCACGGGATGCCGGATGGACGCCATGTGGACGCGGATCTGATGGGTGCGGCCCGTCTTGAGGCGGCATTCCAGCAGGGTAAAGCCGCCGAAGCGCTCCAGCACCTTATAGCCGGTGTAGGCATACTTGGTGTGGGGCTCGCTGGCCGGGTAGACCGCCATCTTCTTGCGGTCGGTCTTGGAGCGGCCCAGATTTGCCTCCACGAAGCCCTCGTCCTGCGCAAAACCGCCGTAGACGACGGTCTGGTAGGCGCGCTCCACGCTGTGGACCGCCATCTGCTGGGACAGGCCGATGTGGGTGGCGTCATCTTTCGCCACCACCAGCAGGCCGCTGGTGTCCTTGTCGATGCGGTGGACGATGCCGGGGCGTATCTCGCCGCCGATGCCCGAGAGGCTGCCCTTGCAGTGCCAGAGCAGGGCGTTCACCAGCGTGCCGTCCGGGTTGCCCGGAGCCGGGTGGACGACCATGCCCTTGGGCTTGTTCACCACCAGAAGGTGGTCGTCCTCGTACACGATGTCCAGCGGGATGTCCTGCGGCACAGCCTCGATAGGCTTTGCGTCAGGAATTTCCAGCAGGATGGTGTCCCCCGCCTTGAGCTTGAGGCTCTTGGCGATGCTTTTGCCGTTGCAGAGCACATGACCCTCAGCCACGAGGCCTTGTAGCGCACTGCGGGAAAGGCCGGTGTCTTCCCCGCTGAGAAAGCGGTCGATACGCTGGCCTGCGGCCTCCGCCTCCACGATAAATTCACGCTGTTCCATGGTTTACTGCTCCTTCGAGGGCTTATCTTCCACTTCTTCCAGCAGGATGACCAGCACCCAGAGCGCCACACCGACGCAGACGAGGATGTCGGCGAAGTTGAAGACTGCAAAGTCGATGAACAGGGGGTTGATGTAGTCCACGACCTCACCGTTCAGCACACGGTCGATGAGGTTGCCGATGCCGCCGGCCAGCACGAGGATGAAGGCGATCTGCTGCAGGAGCTTGCCGCGGCTGCGGAAGAACAGCAGATAGGCTACGAGCAGCAGCGCAGCGCTGGTGGCGAGGATAAGGAAGAGCTGCTTTCCGCTCAGCAGGCTGAACGCCATGCCCTGATTGAGCACGAAGCGCAGCTCCACCACATGCGGGATGACGGTGATGGCCTCCACAGGGGCCAGATACTGGGTAGCCCAGAGCTTGATGGCCTGGTCGATGCCCACCAGCGCGGCCACACAGACCAGATTCAGAATGACATATGCCATAGTTTCTCCTGATTTTTTGAAAAAGGCGGCGCCCCCTTTTGCGCCGGGTGCGCCGCCAGAGATACGAAATGGTTTAGCCCTCCACAACAGCGGCGCAGCGTGCGCACAGAGTGGGATGAGCAGCGTGGGTGCCGATGTCTGCGGAGTACTTCCAGCAGCGCTCGCACTTGTCGCCGGTGGCGTGTGCAGCAGCAACGCCCAGGCCCTCGACGGCGCTGGCTGCGCCGCCTTCGCCCTTGACCAGCTCCACATGGGAGACGATCATCAGGTCGGCCAGCTCGTCCATCGGGATGCTGTTGAGCAGGTCGTAGACGGCGTCATTGCAGTACAGAGTGACGGAAGCCTCGAGAGAAGCGCCGATCTGCTTATCTGCACGGGCCTGCTCGAGGACCTTCTTGACCTCGTCGCGGACAGCGATGAGCTGCGCCCACTTGGCCTTGAAGGCATCGTCAGCTGCGTACTGGCCGGCCTTCGGCATATCCTCGAAGACGACGTACTTGTTCATAGCCTCGGTCTTGGGCAGGAAGTCCCAGATCTCCTGGCTGGTGAAGCAGAGGATGGGAGCGATGATCTTGTCCAGAGCGACGAGGATCTTGTACATCGCGGTCTGCGCAGCCTTGCGGCCGGTGCCGTTGGTGCAGTACAGACGATCCTTGGTGACGTCCAGATAGAAGTTGGACATGGCCACGACGCAGAAGTTGTAGACAGCGTGGTAGACCTTGTTGAAGTCATACACAGCATAACCGGCGTTGGTGTTGACGATGAGGTCATCCAGCGCAGCCAGAGCCCAGCGGTCGATGTCCTGCAGCTGGTCGTCAGCCACACAGTCGGTGTTGGGGTCGAAGCCGTCGAGGTTGCCCAGAATGAAGCGGGCGGTGTTGCGGATCTTGCGGTAGGCCTCGCTCAGCTGCTTGAAGATGTTCTTGCCGGCACGCACATCGACGGTGTAGTCGGAAGAAGCCACCCACAGGCGGATGATGTCTGCGCCGTAATCCTTGATGATCTCGCTGGGCTCGACGCCGTTGCCGGCGCTCTTGTGCATCTGCTTGCCCTGCTCGTCCACGACCCAGCCGTGGCACAGAACGGACTTATAGGGTGCGCAGCCCTTGCTTGCGACACTGGTCAGCAGGCTGGACTGGAACCAGCCGCGGAACTGGTCGCCGCCCTCCATATACAGATCGGCCGGGAATCGCAACTCGGGACGCTCTTCCAGAACGGCAGCATGGGTGGAGCCGGAGTCGAACCAGACGTCCATGATGTCGGTGTCCTTCGTCCACTCGGAAGCGCCGCACTTCTCGCAGACTTCACCAGCGGGGATGATCTGCTCAGCGTCGTACTTATACCAGGCGTCAGAGCCCTCCTTGCGGAACAGGTCGCTGACGGCCTTGATGGTGGCGTCGGTGATGTGGTAAGCGCCGCACTTCTTGCAGTAGAAGGCCGGGATAGGCACACCCCAGGTGCGCTGACGGCTGATGCACCAGTCGTTGCGGTCGCGCACCATGCCGTGCATACGGTCATGGCCCCAGTCGGGCATCCAGGTCACGGTGTCGATGGCCTTGTAGACGTCCTCACGGAACTTGGCGATGGAGCAGAACCACTGCTCGGTAGCACGGAAGATGATGGGGTTGTGGCAACGCCAGCAGTGCGGATACTGATGCTTGATGTGCAGCTGGCCCATGACAGCGCCAGAGGCGGTCAGGTCGGCCAGAATGGTCTTGTTGGAAGCCCAGACGCGCTGGCCTGCGTACTTGCCGGCCTGCTCAGTCAGATAGCCGCCGTCGTCCACGGGGACGGTGATGGGGATCTGGGGGTACTTCTGGCAGACGTTGAAGTCATCGACGCCGTGGCCGCCGGCGGTGTGGACGCAGCCAGAGCCGCTTTCCAGCGTGACGTGGTCGCCGAGGATGACCCAGCCTTCCTTGGGCAGATAAACGTGGTTATAGCGCATCAGCTCGAACTCAGCGCCGCTGACCGGCTCTCCCACCACCTCGTAATCGGTGATGTGGCAGGCATCCATGACGCTCTTGACGAGGTCAGTGGCCATGATGTGGAACTCGTCGCCGATCTTGACGAAGGAGTACTCGAACTGGCCGTTCAGGCAGATGGCCTCGTTGGCGGGCAAGGTCCAGGTGGTGGTGGTCCAGATGACGAAGTAGGTCTTCTCCATCGGGATGCCGTGCTTTGCCAGAACGCCGTTGGGGTCCTGAGAGACGTGGAAGCGGACGAAGATAGAGTCGCACTCGTCCTCGCCGTACTCGATCTCGGCCTCAGCCAGAGCGGTGCGGCAGTCGGGGCACCAGTAGACAGGCTTCAGACCCTTGTAGATATAGCCCTTCTTGGCCATCTCGCCGAAGATCTCGATCTGACGGGCCTCAAACTCGGGCTTGAGGGTCAGATAGGGATGCTCAAAATCGCCGATAACGCCCAGACGCTTGAACTGGTCGCTCATGATGTCGATGTGCTCGGTGGCGAACTTCTCGCAGATCTGGCGCAGCTCGAGCTTGGAGATGTCCTTCTTCTTCTCGCCGACGGAGGACAGGGCCTTCAGCTCAATGGGCAGGCCGTGGGTATCAAAGCCGGGTACATAGGGAGCCTGGAAGCCCTCCATGTTCTTCTCGCGGATAATGATGTCCTTGATGATCTTATTCAGCGCGGTACCCATGTGGATATTGCCGTTGGCATACGGAGGGCCGTCGTGCAGGATGAACTGAGGTTTGCCCTCGTTGTGCTTCATGAGCTGGTTGTACAGGTCGTTGTCGTCCCAATCCTTGAGCATGACCGGTTCCTTCTTGGGCAGGCCGGCGCGCATCTCAAACAGGGTCTTGGGCAGATTCAGAGTACTGTCGTACTGAGACTTATTCTTAGCCACTGGTTTTACACTCTCCTCTATTGGTTTTGCAGTCGCAAACAGCGCAGCTATGCGCTTATTTTATCAAAACAGCTTTACGGCACACAAATGATGCCTTGCTGTCGATGCTTAGGGAATTATTCGCTGAAGCTCACGCCCTGAAAGACAGCGTTGGGGTCTGCCGGGGGCGGGTCGAGCTTGAGCTGAGATTCGTCCTTCTCCCAGAAGTCCTCGCCAGCCTTCTCGGGGGCGGCGTCTTCCGTCTCGGCAGCGTCCGCAGCGGGTGCTGCTTCCTCGGTGGTATCGGCATCCTCGGTTTCGGGCAGCTCAGCCTCGGCATCCTGTGCGGGGGTCTCTTCTTTCTGCTGGAACTCCGGCAGACGGCTCAGGGACTCCACATGGGTGCGGTAGAGGTTCAGCACGTCGGACTTGAAGCGGGTGACCTCGAGACGAACGCGGTCATACTCACGCTCTTCGGCCAGCTTTTTGTCGTTGGCCTCGCTGATGATCTCGTCGGCGCGGTCGCTGGCCTTCTGCAGCAGCTCGTTGGCATCCCGGATGATATCGTCGCCGCGCAGATTTGCACGGTGCAGGATGTCCTCGGCCTTCTGGTTGGCCTCGCGGATGACGTTTTCGCCCATGCGCTGCGCGTTGATGAGGGCGCTCTTGAGCATATCGCCGTCGGCCTCATAGCTCTGCATATTGCGGCGCAGAGTCTCGTTCTCGGCAGTCAGGTCGGCCACCTGCTTGCGCAGGGCCTCCATCTGCTCCGCATCCTGCCCGAGCTGCTGCTCTACCTTATCCAGAAAGCGGTCAACATCCTCGGTACGGTAGCCGCGGAGGTTTTTTTCGAATTGCACAGAGCGCACGTCCTGCGGTGTCAGCATAATGATCTCCTCCATTTTATCCAGTCGTCCTTCTCAATATTGGAAGAACTCGATGATTTGTCGGTCTTTTTTGCTCTTGCCCGGCAGGGCTGTGAGGCGGAAGCGCCCTTTGCCCCGCACTGTGAACACGTCAGATTCGTATACCGGCGCATGGGCGCTGGAAACGGGCAGATGGTTGATCTCTACCCTTCCCGCTGCCACAAGCTCTGCGGCCATGCCCCGGCTGCACCGCAGCATGGCGGCAAGTACGGCATCCAGACGCAGCGACGATACGGTCGCGGTCTGTAACCGGCGCTCTGCCTGCGCAAACTCCGGTACTTCGTCCAGCGCCAGCTGCTGAGCCGTCACCTCGGTGCGGCCCACACTGCGCAGCTCCTGACAGATAAGGGCTGCAGCAGGCTCCAGCGCGAACAGATAAGCGGTACCCGGCTCCTCCGGCGGCAGGACGATGTCGCCCAGCGCCTCACGGCGAAGCTCGAGCCCCATCAGGCTGCCCAGATAATCCTTATGGACGGGCAGCTGCGAACCGGCCAGCGCACGGCACCTGAGCCGGACGCAGCAGACAGGGCTTGCAGGGTAGCAGTCTTCCGGCTCGAGGCAGAGCACCCGGCGCTCGGCGTCGGGCCAGCCGCCCTCGAAGCGGCAGCTTTCCTCCGGCGCACCGGCACGGTTGAGCGCCGCCTGCGCCAGCTGCTGTTCTCGGTCACTCAAGAACGCCGAATAACGGGCGATGCCCCGGCCAAAGGCGGCGCGGGCCAGATCCTCGACATGGCGCATGAGGAAGCGTTCCTCATCGTTCTGCGCCGGGACGAAGCCCCGCACGGCGCTTTGCTGGGTATCAATAGAACGCGCCATTGTTCTCCAGCTCGTCCAGCAGGTCGCCCATGATGTCTACATTGTAGGGAGTAATGATGAAGGTGCTGTTGGCCACCCGCTTGATCTGGCCGTTGTTGGCGTAGGCCACACCGGAGAGGAAGTCCACAAGACGGCGGGAAACTTCCTTGTTGGTGGATTCCAGATTCAGCACGACGGTGCGCTTGTTGTTCAGGTGGTCTGCAATCGTGCTGGCATCCTCGAAGTGCTCAGGCTTGACCAGAACGACCTTGAGCTGGGTGGTAGCATGGATGTTGACCACCTTGCCGTTCCGCTTGGGGGCTGCACCCTCTTCGGGCTCGTCCTCTTCCTCGTTGCCTGCGACGCCGAGACCGTTGTTGTTATTCACCATCTGAGGACCGTCGTCCATGTACTGATCGTCGTAATCGTCCTCACTGCCGAAAAGCCCTTTTTTCAGGCTGTCCACAAAAGACATAGAAACTTGCTCCTTTCATTCGGGCAGCTCACGCTGCCTGGCACCCCTTTGTGAAAAAGAGTTGCTAATAGCTTTTTCTATTATCTGATTTTTTGCGTCAGATGTCAATAACTACAAAAGCTTTCCATCATACAAATTTTGTCCGGAGACGATGATCTCATCGTAAAGGCGGACTTCGCTGACGGTTTTTGTCTTATCCGAGCTGCTGGGCATGACGATGCGGTACTCGCCGTCCGTCACCAGCGGATGGTCATTATCCACGGGGTCGATCTTGCAGAAACGGGCAAGATTGCCGTATTTGACATAGACGCCCGGGATGTAGTTCTCGCCCTGCGTCTCAGACTCGGTGCCGTCCTCTTTCAGATAATGGATCGCGTCGATGGGAACGCGCAGGCCGGTGGTCTCGTCCACGATGATCTGGGCGCTGGCCCGGTTGAGCCGCAGCACATCGCCGTTGATGATCTCGCAGGTGATGACAAAGCGGGCCAGACCGGTCGCTTCGTCGATGGTCACCTCGGAGACGGAGGCCTTGAGGGGCGTCTCCATCTGGCCGGGGAACTTTATCTTCACCGAGCGGGTCAGGGGCTTGCCGTTGTCGCCCAGCAGCTTCTCCCCTTCCTTGGCCGAACAGAGGCCGACGTACCGCCACGCAAAGCCCGAGACGATCTTGCCCGCGCAGCCGTCCAGCGGCAGTTCGGGGTCAGAGTTCAGATACGCCTGCAGGTCGGTGGTGTTCAGCGCGAGGATGTCGTCTGCCCCGGCGTTGAGCCGCCCGCTGGCAGAGCTGCGGATGAAGTAACCCGTCTGAGGGGCGGTGATCTGGGTCGGCCCACCCAGCTGGGCCTGCACCTGCGCCGACTGCTCGGTGAGGGAGGCGATCTGGGCCGAGAAGTCCGAGACTTCACCGGTGATGACCCAGAGCTTGTTCTGAGCGAGGATGTAGTTTTCTTCGCCCTGGGCTGTCTCGTCGTAGGCAGAGCCGTCCAGCGCATCCATCATATCATAAAGCGCGGAAGCCCGCTCTTTTTTCAGAGAATCCAGCTGGGTGGCGGTGGTATTCTGAGAGCGCTGCAGAAGCTCGATCTGGTCGTTCAGGCTGGTGAGCTGCTGACGGAGGCCCGCCTGTTCCGGGCTGCTGTAGATCTCCGCTACCGCAGCCCCTGCCGAGACGCGCTCGCCGTCGGCCGCGAGATAGCCCAGCGTTCCGCCGCCGGGAACATAGACCTCATCGAAGAGGAGAACGCCGTCGGCGTCCACCGTATCCGCCACGGTGGCAAGAAGCGCCGTCTCGTAGGTGTTGGGCGGGAAGAGCACCTGCAGGGCCTGATAGCCCACATAGATGCCCGCCAGCACCACGACAGTGATAACGAAGCCTGCCAGCTTGCCCAAAGCGCTGGACGCGCCGGGATCAGAGCGTGGTCTATCCATCATAAAAGGTCACCCTTTCGCTAAAAATTTTCGGGTCAGCTGCACGGCCCGGGCTGTAACGTCCGGCGCAGAGGCGTCCAGCCAGACCACGCCGTCCATATGGCGGAACCAGGTCAGCTGGCGCTTGGCGTAGTTGCGGGAGGCCTGCTTGAGCTTTTCGGTGCAGGCATCCAGCGGGGCCGTCCCCTCAAAATAGGGGAAGAATTCCTTGTAGCCGATGGCCTGCGCTGCCGTGCGGTAGGTCTGGCAGTGGTCATAGGCCAGCTTTGCCTCATCGAGGAGACCGGCGTCCAGCATCTTGTCCACCCGCAGGTCGATACGGCGGTAGAGCTGGGTGCGATCGGGAAAGTCCAGACCCAGCACCAGCGAACGATAGGGACGCTCCGGCGGGAGGGACTGGGCTTTCTGCTCGCTCAGACGCTTGCCGGTGGCCCGGAAATGTTCCAGCGCCCGCAGGACCCGCACCTGATTGTTTGGATGGATGGCGGCGGCGGCTTCCGGGTCGGCGGTCTGCAGCTCTTTGTACATAGCCTCCGGGCCTTTTTCCGCCATCTCTGCGGCCAGCTGTTCCCGCAGGCCGTCCGGCGTCTTCTCGGCGGCGAAGCGGACACCGTACAAAAAGCTCTGGACATAGAGGCCCGTGCCTCCCACGAGGATGGGCAGACAGCCCCGGGCAGAAATGTCAGCCTCGAGCGTTCCGGCCAGCGCGACGAAATCCGCCACACTGAAGGGCTCGTCCGGCTCCAGAATATCCACCGCATGGTGCGGGACGCCGTGGGTCTCGTCGGGCGCGACCTTCGCCGTACCGACGTCTAATCCTTTATAAATCTGCATCGAGTCGGCGCTGATGACTTCGCCCTCAAAAGCTTCGGCCAGCGCCACGCCGAGAGCGGTCTTGCCGGTGGCAGTGGGGCCGACGACGGCCAGCACCGGATGCTTCTGATTTCTATCACACGATTCGGCCAAACTGCTTTTCCAGCTCCTTTCGGGTGAGTTTGAGAACGCAGGGGCGCCCATGGGGGCAGAAGGGCGGCACTTCGCCGGAGAGAATTTTTTCGGCCAGCGCCATCAGCTCCTGCGGCGAGGTGTGGTCGCCCGCCTTGATGGCGGCGCGGCAGGAAATGGAGTGGAGCACCCACTCCGTCCGCTCGTTCAGGGCGTCGCGGCTGCCGTGGGCCAGCTTTGCCGCCAGCTCGACCAACAGATCTTCGGCACTGCTCTGCTCCACATCAGCGGGGACCGAGCGCAGGCAGACCGAGCTGCCGCCAAAATCACTCACCTCGAGGCCGGCGCTTTCCAGCAGGTCGAGGTTGGTCAGCAGAGCAGTCTTTTCCTCGGCGGAGAGCTCCACCACCAGCGGCTCCAGGAGGAGCTGGCTGGGGACATCGCCGTAGTGGGCGGCCAGCTTCTCGAAGAGCTGGCGCTCGTGGGCGGCGTGCTTGTCAATGATGCAGATCTCGTCGCCCCGCTCCGCGAGGATATAGGTGCGGAAGATCTCGCCCACATACCGAAGGGGCTCGGGGCCGTCCTGAACGTCAAAGCCCAGCTGCTCCGGGGCTGCGCTCTGCTGCGGCTCATCCGAAGCCTCCGGCAGAGGCGGACGCTCCGGTTCATCCGGGGCAGGCTCCCACGCGGCCATGTGGTCGCGGGTGACATCCGGCAGGTCGATGTCTGCCTCGATGTCCAGCTGTGACTCACTGGATGCAGCCCGGAAGGGCGGCGGCTCAAGGACGCTTTCCTCCTGCGGCGGCTCAGGACTGTGGAGGGCAGCATTCATCGGAAGAGGCTCGGAGGCCGCAACCGTTGTCCATGTGTGTTCCGATGCCGGCGCAGCCTTTTCCGGGGCTTTTACGGGCAGCGGGAGGATGTCCCGCTCCGGGGCAGAGGGCTGTGTCGTGCGGGGTGTCACAGACGCTGCCGGTGCCGCCGGGCGGAAAGGTTTTTCCTCCGGGTGCGGCAGGCTTCCCGGCTCTGCCTGACCCGAGATCACCGCCGAAAGTCCTGTAAAGCTATTATTCTTTACAGCATTTTTTCCTTTATTTCCGCTATTTTCATGTTCGTTGGATGCATCATCCTCTTTCTCGCTGTCAAAGACGAACTGTCTCTCCCCTGTACCCGGCTGGCTCAGTGCCAGCTTGACGGCATGGTAGACGAGGTCGAAGATGTCGTTTTCCCGGGCAAAGCGGACTTCTGTTTTTGCCGGATGGACGTTGACATCCACAAGGTCGGCGGGCATCTCAAGAAGCAGGATCCCTCCAGGAAATTTGCCCTGCATCGTGGTACCCTTGAACGCCATCTCCATGCCCGCCATCATGGTGCGGTTGCGGACATAGCGGCCATTGATATAGAAATACTGCATACTGCGGCTGGCGCGGCAGCTGCGGGGCTGGGTGATGAGCCCCCAGACGCGGTAGACGCCCTCGCGGTTATCCACCTCCACGAGGTCACGGCTGAACTCCCGGCCCAGTACGGCATAAGCCGCGCTGCGGAGCTGGCCGTCACCGGGGGTGACATACTGCAGTTTGCCTTCGCGGATGAACTTGAAGCTCACCTCGGGGTGGCTCAGGGCCACATGGCCCACGATGTCGGCCACGAAAGTACCCTCGCTGGAATCCTTTTTGAGGAACTTCATCCGGGCAGGCGTGTTGAAAAAGATGTCACGGACCCGGATGGTGGTGCCGACGCCTCGCGCACCCGGCTCGATGGGCTGCTCTTCCCCGCCCTCGATACGGTAGAGGGAAGCGCACTCGTCGGCCTCGGTGCGGGTGAGCACTTCGACGCGGGCCACGCTGGCGATAGAGGCCAACGCTTCGCCGCGGAAGCCCAGCGTGTGGATGCTGGTGAGGTCGTCCTCCGTCCGGATCTTGCTGGTGGCATGGCGAATGAAAGCCGTGGGGATGTATTTTGCCTCGATGCCGGTGCCGTTGTCGCTGATTTCAATCAGATGGACGCCGCCCGACTCGATTGAGACGGTGATTTGAGACGCACCGGCGTCGATGGAGTTTTCCAGAAGCTCCTTGACGACCGATGCGGGCCGCTCGACCACCTCACCGGCGGCAATGAGTTCTGCCGTGTGCTTGTCGAGAACGTGTATCTCTGCCATTCGTTTCCCTCCGTTTCAAATAAAATCAGCCATTCAGGCTGCCGCTCAGGGTCTTTTTCAGCTCGTAGAGGAAGTTCAGCGCCTCGATGGGAGTCAGGGTCTCAACGTCCAGTGCCTCGAGCTTTTCCATCATCTCGCTGGGGACGGCGGGCGAAGAATACTCCTGCAGGGCGTCGAAATCCATCTGCTCCACTTTGTTCTTCGGGGCAGACGCTTCCAACGTGCGCAGCACCTCGTGGGCGCGGCGGGTCACGGTGCCGGGCAGACCGGCCAGCTTCGCCACCTCGATGCCGTAGCTGTCGTCGGCGGGGCCGCGGATGATGCGGCGGAGGAACGTGATGTCCTCTCCCCTCTTCTTGACTGCGATGTTGTAGTTTTTGACGCCCTCGATGGCCCCTTCCAGGTCCGTCAGCTCGTGGTAATGGGTGGCGAAGAGGGTCTTGCAGCCGAGGCCCTTGGCCGGGTCGGAGATATGCTCCACGACGGCCCGGGCGATACTCATGCCGTCGAAGGTAGAGGTGCCGCGGCCAATTTCGTCCAGCACGACGAGGCTCTTGGGGGTAGCGTTCTTGAGAATTTCGGCAACCTCGGTCATCTCGACCATGAAGGTGGACTGGCCAGCGGCAAGGTCGTCCGATGCGCCGATGCGGGTAAAGATGGCGTCCACGACGCCCACATGACAGCTGGTCGCCGGGACGAAGGAGCCGATCTGCGCCATCAGAGCGATAAGAGCGTTCTGGCGCATATACGTCGATTTGCCTGCCATATTCGGGCCGGTGATGATGAGACAGCGGTCGGTGGTGCAGTTGAGTTTGGTATCGTTGGGGACGAAGAGGCTGCCTTTCAGCATCTGCTCGACCACCGGGTGGCGGCCCTCGGTGATGGCAAGCTCGTCGCTGTCATCCACCACAGGGCGGCAGTAGTTGTTTTCAGCGGCCACCTGCGCCAGCGCCGCCAGCACGTCCAGCTCGGCCACAGCATTTGCCGTCCGCTGGATACGGTCGAGCTGACCGCCGATCGTTTCCAGCAGTTCCGAGAAGAGCCGATGCTCCAGCGCAATGAGACGCTCATGCGCACCTAAGATCTTGCTTTCCAGCTCTTTCAGCTCCTGGGTGATATAGCGCTCACCGGAGGTGAGGGTCTGCTTGCGGATGTAGGTCTCGGGAACCATGGATTTATAGGAGTTGCTGACCTCGATGTAGTAGCCGAAGACGTGATTGTAGCCGATCTTCAGCTTGGGGATTCCGGTCTCCTGCCGCAGGCGCGTTTCCAGCTGGGCGAGGACGCCCTTGGTGTTGTCCCGGATGGAGCGCAGCTCGTCCACCTCGGGGTGGTAACCCTTTGCGATGACGCCGCCGTCCTTGAGGGTGGAGGGCGCTTCCGGGTCGATGGCGGCGAGGATGGCCGTCTTCACATCGTCCAGCAGGTCGATTTGTCCTGCAAGAGCAGTCAGCTCCGGGCAGCTGCAGCTCTCGGCCTGCGCCCGCAGTTCCGGCAGGCGCTCACAGGTCTGGGCCATCGTGTAGATCTCCTTGGGGGTGGCGGAACCGTAGACCGCGCGGGTCATCAGGCGCTCGAGGTCGGCGATGTAGTGGAGCTGTTCGATCAAATCGCCCCGCTGCATGGTCTGATTCACGAGGCTTTCCACCGCGTTGAGGCGGCGGTTGATGGCGGCACTGGAAATGAGCGGCTGCTCGATCCAGCTGCGGAGCATCCGCTTGCCCATGGCGGTGCTGGTCTTGTCCAGCACCCAGAGCAGCGTTCCCCGCTTTTCGCGGCCCCGCAGCGTCTCGGTCAGCTCGAGATTTGCCCGGGTGACCGGCGACAGGCTCATGAACTGAGCTTCATTATATGTGATGACCGTTTTCAGGCGCTCAACGCCTTTAATTTGCGTATCATGGAGATATTCCAGCAGAGCGGCCATTGCCAGGCGGACAAGGCCGTCTTCTGCGATGCCGGTCTTTGCAGCCCAGTCGCGGCCAAACTGGTTCTCGAGGGAGATGGCCACGAGGCCCGGGGCATACCGCTCCTCTTCCACCAGCTCGACGGCGCAGTCCATATTCTTTTTGATGTAGGCAGTGATCTCCCGGCAGTCCAGCAGACCCGGGTTCATCAGCACCTCGCTGGGGTGGTAGCGGCAGAGTTCCGCAATGACCGCCGGGGCGATCTTTTCCCGCTTGAGCTCGGTGATATGGGCCGTGCCGGTGGAGACATCCGCAAAGCAGAGGCCTGCTGCGCCGCCTTTCAGAAAAATACTCGCAATGTAGTTGTTTTTGTCATCCTGAAGCATACTGCTCTCGATGACGGTGCCGGGCGTGACCACGCGGATGATGTCGCGTTTCACAAGACCCTTGGCCTTGGCCGGGTCTTCCATCTGCTCACAGATGGCGACCTTGTAGCCCTTCGAGATGAGGCGGGCCACATAGCCCTCATAGCTGTGGAACGGTACGCCGCACATGGGCGCGCGCTCTTCGAGGCCGCACTGCTTGCCCGTGAGGGTCAGATCCAACTCCCGCGAGACTGTGAGCGCATCGTCAAAGAACATCTCGTAGAAGTCACCGATGCGGTAGAAAAGAATCTCATCCTTATGTTGTTTTTTGATTTCCAGATATTGCTGCATCATGGGCGAAAGCTCTGCCATGACCGTTCACCTTCCTCCCCTAGTTGTCGGTTTGCCATCCAAAACCGCCTGTTGCAAGCAAAACGCGGCCCTGCATTGCACAGCCGCGTTTTGTGTTTCATGGTTTAAGCCTTAGTGGCAGCCGCCGCAGGTGGAGCAGCTGCCGGTGCAGGAAGCGGAAGGCTCCTGCACGGTCATGGGGTCGCCGCCGTTCATTGCAGTGTTGATGATGGCGTCGATATAGTTCACGAGGGCCTCGCAGTCGCGCTTTGCCTCGTTGTAGGCCACCATGCCGTCATCGGCCATGATCTTGCCGTAGAGGTCGTTCACCTTCTGGTTCAGCTCGGCGATGCGCTCATCGCTGCGCTCGGGCTTGCCGATCTCGTTGTTCAGGTCCATGCGGGCCAGATTGAACTCGCCGATGAGGTTCTGCAGTTCCTCGTCCTTGTCGTTCATCTTGCGGGCCTGGTCCATAGCCAGATAGCGGGAGTCGGTCTGAAGTGCCATGGCGGCACGCTTGAAAAGGTCGATGCAATCCATTGTAGTAGTCTCCTTTTATCGTTCCTGTGTTATATATTAGGATAGTGTATCCAGAATATCAATGTTATTCCGAAAGTTCGCCCAGCAGGACGGTGGCACGGGCGCCCGTGAGGCGCACCATCGCATAGCTGCCCATGAGGGCGGGGTCAGCCTTGAACTCGACGGTAAGGTTGTTGTCCAGACGGCCCGAGAGGGTGCCTTCATTGCGGCCATAGCTCTCCACGAGGACGCGGACGGTCTGGCCCACCTGAGCCTTCACGAGGGCCATTGCGATGTCGTCCTGAACTTTGAGCAGGCGGGTCATGCGGTCGGTCTTCTCCTTGCGGGGGGTGGGGTCGGGCATATCTGCCGCCTTGGTGCCGGTGCGCTTGGAGTAGATGAAGGTGAACAGCTGCATATAGCCTACCTTCTGCACCAGCTCGAGGGTCTTCTGGAAATCCTCTTCGGTCTCGCCGGGGAAGCCCACGATGATGTCGCTGGAGAAGGTAATGCCGGGGACCTTCTTCCGGGCATACTCGATGAGTTCGAGGTAATGCTCCACGGTATAGTGACGGTTCATCTGGACAAGCAGACGGTCCGAGCCGCACTGCACCGGCAGATGCAGATGCTTGCAGATCTTCGGCTGGGCCGCGATGGTGTCGATGAGCTTGAAGCTGGCGTCCTTCGGGTGGCTGGTCATGAAGCGGATGTGGTAGTCGCCCGGGACGGTGCAGAGCAGGTTGAGCAGGTCGGAGAAATCCACCTGCTCCTCAAGGCCCTTGCCGTAGCTGTTGACATTCTGGCCCAGAAGGGTGATTTCCTTATATCCTGCCTCCACGAGACTCTTGAACTCGGCGAGGATGTCGCCGGGCTTGCGGCTCTTTTCGCGGCCGCGGACATAAGGCACGATGCAGTAGGTGCAGAAGTTGTCACAGCCATACATGATGGGCAGCCAGGCACGGAACTCGCTCTCACGGCGGATGGGGATATTCTCCACGATGACGGGGCGCTGAGCCGGCTCCATGAGCACCCGCTTGTGCTTCTGCAATTTCTGGGCGATGAGCTGGGGCAGCGTGTCGATGCCGTCCACACCGAACACGAGGTCCACGTAGGGGTAGCTCTGGCGCAGCTTTTCCACGACGTGCTTCTGGTTGGCCATGCAGCCGCAGAGGCCGATGATGAGGCCGTGCTTCTTCTCTTTCAGGCCCTTGAGAGCGCCCACGTTGCCGAAGACACGCTGCTCGGCGTGCTCACGGACGGCGCAGGTGTTGAAAAGGATGAGGTCGGCGTCCTCAGGCTTGTCACACAGGCCGTAGCCGATGTCCATCAGCACACCCTTGATGCGCTCGCCGTCGTTGACATTCTGCTGGCAGCCGTAGCTGTGGACGAAGGCCAGCGGCGGGGTGTCATAGGCCAGCTTGACCAGCTCTGCCGCCGCGTTGTTATGTTCAAATGCTATGTACTCCAATGAAACCATCCTTCTCTGCCTCCGGAGACACACCTCCGGCAGCAGACATACTGATACTATAAAGAAAGCTCTCTATAGTATACCCTTTTTGGCCTTGGAGGGCAAGAGTTTATTTTTACTGAGCCTGCTTGGCGGCACACGTCTCGCACAGGCCGAACAGCACCACGGCGCAGTCCTGCACGACGCCCTTCTGGCTGCGCACCAGCTTCATCACCTGCTTTTCGTCCACGTCGGCGTCCACGACGCCGCCGCAGCAGTTGCAGTAGAGGTGGCTGTGCCAGCCCAGAGTGTGGTCGAAGCGGTCAGCCTTGCCCGGGATGGAGACGCGGCGGACGCGGCCTGCATCCACGAGACTGTTGAGGTTGCGGTAGACGGTACCAAGGCTCAGGCCGGGACATTCCCTGGCTGCGAGGTCGAAAATCTCCTCGGCAGTAGGGTGGTCGCAGAGCTGCTCCACTTTCTGCAGTACCAGCTCGCGCTGTTTGGAATAACGCATGGTCTTTCTCCTTTTTCTGATGGGGTGTGTATCGGGATAAAGGCCGGGTTCAGAGCTTGTCTTCCCCCTTGATCTTCGCCCAGTAGGCCCGGGCGGCCTGTTCGGTGCGGTTGTCGCCGAACGTATAGTATTTCACGTCCTTGAGCAGGTCTGGCAGATATTGCTGGTCCACCCAGTGATTCTCATAGTCGTGGGCGTACTTGTAGTTCTGGCCCTTGACGGCAGCATCCTCGCCGTCGAAGTGCTTGTTCTGCAGCTGGCGCGGGATGGGGCCGGTGCGCCCCGCCTGCACATCGGCGATGGCCGCATTGATGGCGTCGTGGGCGCTGTTGGATTTCGGGCTGGTTGCCACGAGAATGACGGCATCGGCCAGCGGGAGCCGGGCTTCCGGCAGACCCACCATGTTGGCTGCGTCCACTGCCGCCTTGACGATGGGGATGATCTGCGGGTATGCAAGGCCCACGTCCTCACAGGCGCAGACCATCAACCGGCGGCAGGCCGAGGGCAGGTCGCCCGCTTCCAGCAGACGGGCCAGATAGTGGAGGGCGGCGTTGGGGTCGGAACCGCGCATGGACTTCTGGTAGGCCGACACGATGTCGTAGTGGTCGTCGCCGTCCCGGTCGTACCGCATGGCGGTGCGGCGGGTGACCTGCTGTATCATCTCGAGGGTGATGTGCTTTTCGGTTTCGTCCACGGGGGCCGCCGTCACCACGAAATCGAGACAGCCCAGCGCCTTGCGCAGGTCGCCGCCCGCACTCTCGGCGAGGTAGACGCAGGCGTCCTCGTCCATCACGACAGGCTGTGATTCCGACTCCGAGAGCTTTTTCAGGGCATTGCGGATGCCCCGTTCCATGTCGGCGACGGAGAGGGACTTGAACTCGAACACCGTACAGCGGGACAGCAGTGCATTATAGATGTAAAAGTAAGGGTTCTCGGTGGTGGAGGCAATGAGGGTGACAGAACCGTCCTCGATGCACTCCAGAAGGCTCTGCTGCTGCTTTTTGTTGAGGTACTGTATCTCGTCGAGGTAGAGCAGGATGCCCCCTGCCCCGGCCAGCGTGCCGATGTCCTTCAGCACTGCTTTGATGTCGCCGGTGCCGCAGGAAGTGCCGTTGAGCTTATGGAGGGTCATGCCGCTGTTCTCGGCGATGATGCGGGCGACGGTGGTCTTGCCCGTGCCGGAGGGGCCGTAGAAGATCATGTTGGGGATACGACCACTCTCGATGGTGCGGCGGAACACCTGTCCCTCGGCCAGAAGATGCTGCTGGCCGCAGACATCGGCCAGCGTTTTGGGGCGCAGACGCTGCGCCAGCGGTTCGTTCATGGGTCTTCCCTCCAAAAATGATCATGAGAATCCTTCTCTTTTATAGTATAGCGCATTTTGCACGCCGCGGCAAGAGAAATAATGAAAATGATTCTCAGATAAACGACAAAGCATTTACAAATTTCGCAAAACATGATATGCTTGTGCCATTCCAATCAAGAAACGAGGGGAAATGTATGCGCGGAAAGAACATCTCCGCCGAAGACCTGACGGCCAAAAAAGAGCTGGCTCTGGAGGTCATCCGGCGGCTTAAGGCGGAGTATCCCGACGCAGGCTGCACGCTGGACTACGACCACGCCTGGCAGCTGCTGGTGAGCGTCCGGCTGGCGGCCCAGTGTACCGACGCCCGGGTGAATATCGTGGTGCAGGACCTGTTTGCAAAATATCCGTCGGTGGCCGCGCTGGCCGAGGCAGAGCCCGAGGACATCGAAGCCATCGTCAAACCCTGCGGGCTGGGCCGCAGCAAGGCCCGGGACATCTCGGCCTGTATGCGGATGCTGCGGGACAAGTACGACTGCAAGGTGCCGACCACCTTTGAGGAACTGCTGGCACTGCCCGGCGTGGGCCGCAAGAGCGCGAACCTCATCATGGGCGACGTGTTCGGCAAGCCCGCCATCGTCACCGACACCCACTGCATCCGCCTGTGCAACAAGATCGGCCTTGTGGACGGCATCAAGGAACCGCAGAAGGTGGAGATGGCGCTCTGGAAGATCGTCCCGCCCGAAGAGGGCAGTGATCTGTGCCACCGTTTCGTGATGCATGGCCGGGCCGTCTGCAATGCCCGGAAGCCGGAGTGCGAAAAATGCTGTCTTTCGGACATCTGCCGCTGCGCGCGGGAGGAAGCGTCCAACGTCTGATTTTACATATTTCAGGAGGTTTTTCTTATGTTTGGTTTTATCTTCAGCCTTCTCATCGGTGCGCTGGCCGGTTCCATCGCAGGCCGCATCATGGGCAGTGAGACCAGCGCCCTGCGCAACATCGTGCTGGGCATCCTGGGCAGCTTTGTGGGCGGCATCCTCTTCGGCCTCGTGGGCCTGTCCGCTACCGGCCTCGTGGGTGAGATCATCGTCTCGGTCATCGGCGCCTGTGTCTGCATCTGGGCTGGCCGCAAGCTGTTCAGGTAAGCAGTCCATCTTGAAAATGCCACAGCTTTCAGGGGTGAAAGCTGTGGTTTTTTCGTTTCTGCCCGATGTCATTTTCTCTCAAACTATGCTATAATAAGGTTCGTGTCTGAAATTGGAAAGGAGCTTTTCTCATGGAAACTACGCATGAGTCGTCGAACCAGACTCTCCGCTCCGCACAGCCCGCCAAGCCCTACGCTTTCAGCCGCAAGGTGTTCTGCGAGGGGATGCGGGACGGTGTGCCGATCGCGCTGGGGTATTTTGCGGTGTCGTTCTCGCTGGGCATCGCGGCCCGGACAGCGGGCTTTACACCTTTGCAGGGCTTCGTGGCCAGCCTGCTCAACAATGCTTCGGCGGGCGAGTACGCTGCCTTTGCCCTCATTGCCAGCGGCGCGACCTATCTCGAGGTAGCCATCATCACCCTCATCGCCAACGCCCGCTATCTGCTGATGAGCTGTGCGCTGGCCCAGCGGTTCGCCCCCGGTACGCCGTTTTTCCACCGGCTCATCATCGGCTATGACGTCACTGACGAGCTGTTCGGCATCACCATCGCCCGGCCGGGCTATCTGAACCCCTTCTACACCTACGGCGCCATCGCGCTGGCCGCGCCGGCGTGGGCTTCGGGTACGGCGCTGGGCATCATCGCGGGCAATCTGCTGCCTCTGCGGGCCGTCAGCGCGCTGAGCGTGGCGCTCTACGGCATGTTCCTCGCCATCATCATTCCTCCGGCCCGGAAGGATAAGATCGTGGCCGCGCTGGTGGCCATCAGCTTTGCGCTGAGCTTTGCCTGCACCTATCTGCCGGGCATCTCCGCCCTGTCGGACGGCACCCGCACCATCATCCTGACAGTGGCTATTTCCTGCGCAGGTGCGCTGTTATTCCCCGTCAAGACCCAGAGTGAGGAGGCTGAACAATGATTCGCAGCAACTGGCTTTACATCGCAGTGATGTTCGCCGTATCCTACACCATCCGCATCCTGCCGCTGACCCTCATCCGGAAGCCCATCAAAAACCGGTTCATCCAGTCGTTCTTATACTACGTCCCTTACGTCACTCTGGCGGTCATGACCTTCCCGGCCATCGTCAACGCCACCCAGAGTCCGGCAGCTGGTGCGGTGGCGCTGGTGGTAGGCATTGCGGCGGCATGGTTCGGAGCCAGCCTGTTTCAGGTGTCGGTGGCCTGCTGCGCCGTCGTCTTCGTGCTGGAACTGTTCCTTGTTCACTGAGGTGACTGCCCTATGAAACGAGTCCTTTTGACCGGCGCAGGCGGCTTTGTGGGCGCGCGCATCCTCGATATGTGGCGGGGGAAGTTTGCGCTCTGCGCCTTCCCGTCCGACACCCTGCGCACTGCCGACGAAAACGCGGTGCTGCGCTTCATTTTGAAGGAGCACCCGGACGTCATCGTCCACACGGCGGCCCTCTCCAACACCCAGTACTGCCAGCAGGAGCCGGAGGACTCCTTCCGCGCCAACGTCCTGCTGCCCGAGTGGGTGGCGAAGGGCGCGGAAGAGGTGGGCGCAAAGCTGCTCTCCTGCAGCTCCGACCAGGTGTATGCGGGCGTGACGCAGCGGGGGGCGCTGGCGGAGACGCTGCCCCTCTCCCCTTCCAACGTCTACGGACAGCACAAGCTCGAGGCCGAGGCCCGGGTTCTGGCCCGCTGCCCGGATGCTGTGGCGCTCCGCCTGCCCTGGATGTACGACCTCCCGGGCTATCATCTGCCCATCCGGGGCAACCTGCCGCTGAACATCCTGAAAGCGGCAAAGACCGGTGAAGTGCTGCGCTTTTCGCGCAATGACTACCGGGGCGTGGGCTATGTGCGGGAGGTCATCGAGAACCTCGTCCCTGCGATGGAGCTGCCCGGCGGCGTCTACAACTTCGGCAGCGAGTGCGACGGAGACATGGTCGAGACTGCGCGATGCTTCGCAAATTTACTGCAAGTGGATGTGAAGATCGAGGAATCCGATCTCACCCGCAACCTCGCGATGGATACCGGGAAGCTCCGGGCTCACGGCATCGAGTTCTCCTCGACGCGGGGCGCACTTCGGGTGTGTCTCGGGGATTACCGGCTTGGATATTTGATGTAAAAAAGGGAAGGGACTGCCCAAGGCAGTCCCTTCCCTTTTTATTATTTCCACAGATTTGCCGCGATCAGCTCCAGCACACTTCCCGCGATGCAGCGCGCCTTATCGGAGATGAGGAAGCAGTTTTCCAACTCCTCCCGGCGGGGGTCCACGTCAGCCACCTTGAAGCCGGGCGTGACGGGGCAGCCGTCCCGCAGCAGGCCGCGCAGGATGCCCGCAATGCGGGTCGTCACCGGAGTGCGGATGCCGTCCGGCGTTTCGATCTCCGCGATCGTTTCACCCGCCGACACAAGATCTCCGATGGCACACACATTCCGGAAGATACCGGCCTTTTCTGCGTGGATGACACGCTCAGCACCATAGCCGCCGATGACTCCGGGGACGCCCGTGTTGGAGATGGCCGCACCCTCCCGGATGATACGGCCCAGACGGTGGCCGCGCTTGGTCTCCACCACGAGATCGACATCCACACCGGCGGTAAAACCCGGGCCGAGTGCGATGGTCAGCGGAGCCATATCCCGCGTCGTTCCGAGATTTTTCTTTGCAAGGATGGCATCAACGAGCGCGGCAGGCCGCACCTGCGGGATGAGCTCCCCTTTCGGGTCCACCATCACCGGCACATCGCCGCGATGCCAGACCACAACGGCCTCATCCAGCGTTTTTACAAGGGTGGCGCGCATTCCCTCCACGACAGCCCCGCCCTCATACACGGCCTCACTCACCGAGACCTGGCGGCGGATGGCGGCAGGGTGTTCGGCTTCGAGCACGAGCACTTTCAATCCCGCCGACCACAGCCGATGGATGGTGCCGGTGGCGAGGTCGCCGCCGCCGCGCACCAGGATGACGTCATCACGCTTCATTGTTTTCTTCCTCCCTGAGCAGCTGCAGGAACACGTTCATCGAGCCGCCGCAGGCAGCCAGCGCCGCATCGTCCTCTTTCGCGCTGGCCGAATACTCTGCCAGCTGGCAGGGCGCAGCCTCGCCCGCCTGCATTTTTGATGCAAGCTGCTGCACACGGTATTCCATAATGCCGCCGCCCACACTGCCCACGGACCTGCCGTCCGGCAGCACCAGCATCTTTGCTCCCACCTCCCGGGGGGTCGAACCGTGGCGGGAAACGATGGTCGCAAGGACAGGAGCCTTTCCCTGTCCCGTGCAGGCATCCAGCGCATTCAGCAGCTCGGGCGGGAAGCCTTCCGTCTGCTGACGGCCATTTTTCACTTCAACGATCTCCGCGAGGATGGATAGTGCGATTTCCTGCGCTGTCTGCGCCTTGATGGCGAGGCCGATGGGGGCGTGGAGTGACTCAGCCTTTTCCGGGGCAGTTCCGGCCTCGATGAGCTGGCGGCGGACAAGGGCCGACCGGCTTCGGCTGCCCAGCATACCAACGTAGGCAAATCGTTTCTTGTATATTTCGGTAAGGCATTCCACGTCGAAGGAGTGGGCGCGGGTGGCGACAACAAAGTAGGTCTCCGCACTGCCCTCCACCTGGGTGAGATTTTCGGCATAAGGACCGCAGAGGACCTTTTCTGCCCCGGCACGGCGAAGGGCGTCAGCGTACTCCGGCCGCTCCTCGAGACCGGTGACGGGCAGGCCCAGCATCACGGCCAGCCGGACGACGGACTCGGCCACATGGCCTCCGCCGCAGATGACGAGCCGGGGCGCACCTCCGAATTTCTCGACGAAGATCCGCTTATTTTCCAGAGTCAGGATGCCGCTTGCACCACACCCGGCCAGCGCCGGGAGATTCCGGGCCAGCAGACCCTCCGGTCTTGCGGGCCAGACGGGTACGCCTTCACAAAGAAGAAGCCTTGCTCCGCTTTCCGGCCCTTCCAGTACGGAGGCCAGCGTATGCTGCCCCTGTGTGCTGCGCAAAGCGTCCAAAAACTCACGAATCGACATAGAATTTCTCCATTATGGTTTATTGCTCCACCGGTGTGGCAGCATCGTAGTCCGCATCGTTCAGCTGAGACTGCCACGTCTGCCAGTCCTCGGGCAGCATCCGCCAGCCGAGCCCGCAGCCTGCCGTGATCTCACCGGGCAGCGGGATGAGCCGCCCCGGGATCCCCCGGGCGGCACACTCTTTCTCCCAGCCCATCGCGCGGGCAGTAGAGGCAAACGAAAGAACGATGTATTGTCTTTTTCTGCGCATATCAGCCCTCCTCGGCCAGCTCACAGACCGCCTCGGCGGCTCTGAGCACCTCGGCCTCTGTGTTCTGGTGGGAGAAGCTGAATCGCACCATCCCCTGCTCCACGGTGCCGAGGGCTTTGTGGATGAGGGGCGCACAATGAGCGCCCGCCCGGACACAGATGCCGTAGTCCTCCCAGAGGATGTCGGCGGCACAGGCGGCGTCCTCACCCCCGAAGTTCAGGGAGACGATGGGCGCGCGGTCTGTTTCGTCGAAACTGCCGTAAATTTTCACACCGGGAGCATGGACGATTTTCTCATAGAACAGGCGTGTCAGAGCCGTTTCTTTTTCATGCAGAGCTTCGACGCCCTGCGAAAGTATCCACTCCACGCCTGCCCCGAGGCCCGCGAGGCCGGGAACATTCAGCGTCCCCGCTTCCAGCGCTGTGGGCATCTGAGAGGGGTGTGTTTCATCGAAACTGTGGATGCCGCTGCCACCCACCACAAGGGGGGCTATGGTCAGCCCGGGGCGGACATACAGCCCGCCGGTCCCCTGCGGACCCAGCAGCGCCTTGTGTCCGGTGAAACAGAGAACATCCACCCCCAGCGCCTGCACGTCGATGGGTCGTGCGCCTGCGGTCTGGGCTGCATCCACGACAAGCGTAAGACCGTGCTTTTTTGCAAAAGTGGAGACGAACGCAAGGTCCGTAAGATTGCCTGTGACGTTGGAAGCATGCGTCACCACGACAAGACGGGTATTGGGGCGGAGAAATTTTTCGAACTGCTCATACCGCAGCCGCCCGGTGTCGTCCACCTCCACAAAACTCACTTCTGCCCCCTGCTCCCGCAGGCGATAGAGCGGCCGCAGCACTGAGTTGTGCTCGCAGACCGTTGTGATAACATGGTCGCCGGGGCGGACGAGGCCGCAGAGCGCTGTATTGAGCGCCTGGGTCACGTTGGCCGTGAAAGCAATGCAGTCCGGGCTTTCCGCATGGAGAAGTGTTGCAAGTGTCTCACGGGCATGGTAGACGATACGGGCCGCGTGAAGGGTCGGCTCATGCGCCCCGCGGCCCGGATTGCCCGCATGTTCCAGTGCATCCAGCATAGCCTGGCCCACGCAGGGCGGCTTTTGCAGGGTGGTAGCGGCGTTGTCGAGGTAGATCACGGCTTGACCACGTTCCCAGCGTTCAGCATCTTCTCGGCGATAACGTACATATTCGTCACACCGCCCACGGCCAGCTTCTCGGTCAGGCCGTAGAAGTTCAGGCAGGTGCCGCAGGTGAGGATCTCGACGCCCTCAGCCTCCAGTGCCTTGAGGTCGTCCAGCATGGGCGAACCCTCGCAGGTGAGGTGCGCACCGCCGTTATAGAGGAGGATGGTCTTGGGCAGCTTGTCCTGCTGGGTCAGCGAGAAGATGAAAGCCTTCAGCAGGGTCTTGCCCAGCTCCTCAGCACCCTCGCCCATCTTGTCGGACGCGATGACCACCACCGTATCGGTGCGGGCGTCAGGGGCGCAGGCCGGAGCTTCCTCTTCTTCTGCCGCAGGCTCACCCACGGTGAACAGGACGCGGTATTCCCGCTCGGCCAGCTTTTCGGCGGCAGACTGGTAGCCCTTCTGCTGGGCCATTTTGGTGAGGTTCTGGACGGCGATCTCGTTGTCCACGAGCACTTCGACTTCGCCTGCGCCATTTAGTTCCGCAATCGCTTTCTTTGCCTTCACTACAGGCAGCGGGCAGGCGTCCCCTCTGGCATCAACTTTCATCATAGTTTTCCCTCTCTATCGTATGTTTTATTCAGGATAGGACACAACTATTTCGGTATCCTGCTTCTCTGTGATTTCTCCCACGATTTGTGCGGGGATGCCGGCTTTTTGCAGCTCGTCCCAGAGGCTTTCAGCCTCTTCCGGAGCCACGGCAAGCAGCAGTCCGCCCGAGGTCTGGGGGTCGAACAAAATTTCCTGCATGGCAAACGGCACATTTTCGAACCGGACGAAAGGCCCGGTGTGGTTTCGGTTGCGCTGACCGGCGGCGGTATAAAGGCAGTCGTCAGCGGCCCGCCACGCACCCGGCAGAACCGGCACAGCGCTGCCGTCGATACGGCAGGACAGCCGCCCGCCCATCATCTCATGGAGGTGGCCGAGGAAGCTGAACCCGGTCACATCCGTGGCCGCGTGAACATCATAGCTTCGACTTATCTCGGCGGCAGACTTGTTCAGGGTCGTCATGGAGGCCACGGCAGCGTCCATGGCGCCGGGGGCAGCTTCGCCCACGCGGTTGGCCGTGCAGATGAGGCCAACCCCCAGCGCCTTGGTGAGAATGAGCTTGTCGCCGGGCTTTCCCGTATCATTGGCAGTGAGGCGGCGGGGGTCCACGAGACCGGTGACCGACAGGCCGTACTTCACGCCAGTGTCGGCGATGGAGTGGCCTCCCGCGAGGATGCCCCCCGCCTCGGCCACTTTTTCTGCGCCGCCGCGCAAGATCTCACCGAGGATGTTCAGATCCATGCTCTCAGGGAAGCAGACGAGATTCAGTGCAGTCTTTACCTCGCCGCCCATGGCGTAGACGTCACTGAGGGCGTTTGCCGCCGCGATCTGGCCGAAGGTGTAGGGGTCATCCACCATCGGCGGGAAGAAGTCCACCGTCTGCACCAGCGCGATGTCGTCGGTGATGCGGTAGACGGCCGCATCGTCCCGGCTGTCGTAGCCAACGAGAAGGTCGGGGTCTTTCTCACCCCGGGGCAGCTTTTCCAGAATATGGCTCAGCACTCCCGCGCCGAGCTTGGCGGTACAGCCGCCGCCCGTACAGAAGACGATTTTGTCCTCTTTTGCCATCAGGCTCTCTCCCCTTCCTCGAAGTGTGTCAAATATCCTGTTACATCGTATTTTTCTTTCAAGATGGCAAGTGTCTGTTCCCCTGCTGCACGGCGGGCTGCGTCGTCGGCCTGGTTGAGGACGGCGTAGAATTTCCGCGTGCCGACGCACTTTCTTCCACCTGCTTCACTTACCAGTAGTTTTGCCAGCAGAGCGGGCGTCAGGGGCGTCTCGGGCGGCACGGCCAGCAAGGTGCATGCCGCTTCGAGGCGGAAGCAGACGTCTTGCAGTGGTTTTCCCACCGCCGACAGCCCGGCTGCCGCCAGCACGATGTCGCTTGACCGCAGGAGCACCGGCTCATGAGCGGCCGGGGCCTTGCAGGGATGGTGCTTCGCGCCGTCAGCCTCAAGCAAAACAGTGTCGGCCTCGGCCATCCAGTCGGCCAGATAGGGCGGCATGGTCAGCTTCCCGCCTTCGGCAGGCACCCCCGCCACGGCGTAAGTACCAGCCTGCCAGAGGGCGTCCCGCGCCGCCTCATCAGTGGCGTAGTTTGCGTCCGGACGCCGGATGTGGGTCGTGGTGGAGACGAGCACCCGCTGTCCCTGCGCCGAATAATGGCGGGCCAGCGCATAGAGCAATGTTGTCTTTCCGCCGCTGCCCACGAGGGAGATGACATGTCCAGTTTCTCCGAGGAATGGCAGAGCCTCGAGGCCGGTCATCAGACCGCGCCCTCTTTTTCGGCCACTGCCATTGCGATTTTTTCGGGCGTGATGGGCAGCTCGTAGAAACGGGTGCCGATGGCGTTGTAGATGGCGTCCGAGATGGCGGGAAGCGGCGTGTTGATGACCACTTCGCCGATGGATTTCGCACCAAACGGGCCGTTGGGCTCATAGCTGTTCTCGAACTCGACCCGAACCTTGCCCACGTCCACACGGGTGGGGATCTTATACTGCATGAGCGAATTCTCCATGGGCCAGCCGCGCTGGTCGTAGGTGACGTTCTCGGTGAGGGTCATGCCGATGCCCTGCAAAATGCCGCCCTCGGCCTGCACCCGGGTGAGGTTCGGGTTGATGGGGGTGCCGCAGTCCACGCAGGCGTCAAATTCCAGCAGTTTCACTTCGCCGGTCTCGGTGTCCACCTCCACCTCGGCAGCGCCCACCATGTAGGGCGGAGGCGACAGGGGCGACATGTGGGTCTCGGTGACTTCCAGCGGGATGTCGTGGCCGAACATGGAGGCCGTAGCAATATCACCCAGCGAGACAGATTTAGACGGGTCAGCCGAGGTAAATACCGTTTTACCGTCAAATTCTACGTCATTTTCGCTGCAATCCAGCAGCTGTGCGCCCAGCTTGCAGATCTGGCTCCGCAGCTTCAGCGCGCACTTCTCAACGGCTTTGCCGGTGATGTAGGTGGTGCTGGACGCGTAGGAGCCGGAATCGTAGGGCGAGGTGTCAGTGTCCGCACCGAAGACCGTGATATTGTCGAGGTCACATTCCATCACCTCGGCAGCAATTTGGGCCAGCGTGGTGTCGCAGCCGGTACCCATATCAGCGGCACCGATGAGCAGGGTGTAGAAACCCTCGTCGTTGACTTTCAGGGTCGCGCTGCCCACGTCCATGCCCGAGATGCCGGAGCCCTGCATCGCCATGCCCATGCCGACGGCACGGATCTTCCCGTTGCCCATGTCGCGGCGGGGATACTTTTCGTCCCAGTTTATCATCTCGTGGACCTTTGCAAGGCACCGGTCGAGGGTGCAGCTGGTGTTCACCGCGCCGTAGTAGGCGGGCATGACGTCACCCTCGTGGACGATGTTCATTTCCCTGATTTTGAAGGGGTCCATATGGAGCTTCGCGGCCAGCTCGTTGACAGCGGATTCCACCGCGAACAGGCCCTGGGTCGCGCCATAGCCGCGGTATGCGCCCGCCGACATATGGTTGGTATAGACCACATCATAGGTAAAACGGAAAGCCTCAGCGTTGCTATAGAGCGGGATGGATTTATGTCCCGAAAGGCCCACCGTCGTGGGGCCGTGCTCGCCATAAGCGCCGGTGTTGGAGAGGGTGTAGAGGTCGAGGCCCCGGATGCGGCCATCCTTATTTGCGCCGAGGCGAAGATGGATCTCCATCTCATGGCGGGGCGTAGAGGCGATCTGGCTCTCCTCCCGGGTGAAGATGAGCTTCGAAGGCTTTTTGGTCTTCCAGGTCACGAAGGCCGGGTAGACCTCGCAGACAGCGGTCTGCTTCGCGCCAAAGCCGCCGCCGATGCGGGGCTTCGTCACACGCACCATGGATTTCGGGATGTGAAGCGCATTTGCAATGATGCGGCGGGCGTGGAAGACGATTTGTGTCGAGCTCAGGACGTTCAGCCGGCCATAGAGGTCGATGCTGCAATAGGTGCGGAAGGTCTCCATCATGGCCTGCTGGCAGGCTTTGGTATGGTAGACATGGTCGATGACCACATCGCAGTCGGCCAGCACGGCGTCGATGTCGCCGCTGCCGCACTCGTCGTGGGCGCAGAGGTTGCGCTTGTTATCGCCCCCCACAGGGCAGAGGCTCTCCCAGTTGTCTTCCGGATGGACGAGGATGGGGTTATCCTTTGCGGTGTGGTAGTCCAGCACAGGTTCCAGCACCTCATACTCGACCTTTATCATTTTCAGCGCCTTATCGACGCATTTATCATCTTTGCCTGCCACGATGGCCACCACGTCGCCCACAAAGCGGACGTGGCGGTCGATGAGAAGGCGGTCATAGGGGCTGGCCTCGGGGTAAGTCTGGCCGGCCTGGGTGTAGCGGCGGGCATCCTGCGGCACGTCCTCCCAGGTGAAGATGGCCTCAATGCCCGGCACCTTCTTCGCCACAGCGGTGTTGATGCTCTTCACGATGGCGTTGACGTGGGGAGAGCGCAGGAGCTTCACGATGAGGCAGTCGGCGGGGACGAGATCGTCCATATAGACGGGCTGGCCCGTCACCAGCTGCATGGCATCCTTCTTGCGGAAGGGTTTGTTGACTGTGTTCATTCTGCCGCCTCCTTTTTCGCCTTTTTCCACGCGAGGAAGTTCTGGATGCCCCGCAGCTGACCCTCATAACCAGAGCAGCGGCAGAGATTGCCGGAAAGATACTCTTTTATTTCCTCGTCGGTGGGATACTCCTTTTCCCGGAAGAGGGCGAGGGCGTTCATGATGAAGCCCGGATTGCAGAAGCCGCACTGCTCTGCGCCCTGATCCGCGATGAAAGCCCCGAATTCAGCGGCTTCGTCCTGCAGACCCTCCAGCGTGGTCACTTTATGGCCATCCGCGCGGGCCGCGAGAACGGAGCAGGACAGCACCGGCTTGTCGTCGAGGAAGACCGTGCAGAGGCCGCAGTTGGACGTCTCACAGCCCCGCTTGACGCTCAGGCAGCCGTGGCTGCGCACGAAGTCGATGAGCAGAGTGTCGGGGGCCACGTCGGCGGTAAGCTTTTTATCGTTCAATGTAAGTGTTATCTGCATGGTGTCCTCCTCAGCCTTCCAGACGACAGACGGCGCGTTTCGTCAGCACGCTGGCCAGATGGCGGCGGTATTCGGCGCCGCCGCGAAGATTGCTTTCGGTCTTGATGTCGGCCTTTACCTCGGCGGCAAAGCGGGCAGCAAATTCCTCGGCGGTCTCCCCCGCCTCAGGCGCTGCGGTGTAGAGCACAGCCTTGCCCGGACGCGCACCGATGGCGGCGCGGATGCTGCCGTCCGCCAATTTTGCGGCGGCGCAGGTCAGCACCGGGAAGTCCGTCTGGCTGTTGCGCACCGACTGGTAGACAAAGCGGGCGTGCTCCTTCGGCACGAGGACACGCACGAGGATGTCCCGGTCGTAGGGGCGCTGGGCGTACTCAGCAAGCGGCACGACGCCGCCCTTATAAAGCTCTACGGAAGCGTTCAGCGCGAGGAACATGGTGAGCACGTCGGAGAAACCGAAGCGGCTGTAAATGCTGCCGCCCACGGTGGCGAGGTTGCGCAGCTGGACACCCACGATGTGGCGCACCGACTCCCGCACGGCACCGTCCGTATAGGCGGCGAGGCCGGGGTGCAGCTCGAGCTGGCGCAGTGTCACCATCGCTCCGATGGAAAAGCCCTCGTCCGTCTCCTCGATGGTGTCGAGGCCGAGGCCCGACAGGTCGATGGCCGTGCCGACATTGATATTCTCCATCTTGAGCCATATCATGCCGCCGAGGACACGGTTGGGGCGCTTCTGGTTGAGCTGCCAAGCCTCCTCGAGGCTTTCAGCCCGCTTGTATTCCCGAATGGTCATCATATGCAGTATCCTCTCTTTTTCCTGTGACCTTTTTCTTTTATTTTATCACAAAATCCGCTATAATACTACCGTCAGAAAGCATCAATTCGGCAACAAACAACAACGGAAATTTCGGGAGGTCTGCGGGATGGAGTACACAGAAAACACGGCGGTGGGCTGCGTCATCATGGCGTCGGGGCGGGCGGTGCGGTTCGGCTCCAATAAGCTGCTGGCCGACTTCGGCGGCGCGCCCCTCATCGTCCGGGCGCTGGACGCAGCAGAGACGCCCGCCCTCGCGGCCCGGGTGGTGGTGACCCGCTCACCGGAAGTGGCTGAACTCGCTTGTAAGGCGGGCGTGAAAACCATCCTTCACAGCCTGCCGGGCCGGAACGACACGGTGCGCCTCGGCCTTGAAGCGCTGCTTTCGGAGCTGCCCGGCCTTGCGGGATGCATCTTCCTGCCCGGGGATCAGCCGCTCTTGCGGAAAGAAAGCATTGAGGCGATGGTGCGCGATTTCTCAGCGCTGGACGAAAAAGAACGGGCCATCCTCCGGCTGGGCTTTCGTGCTGAGGACGGCACGGAGCGGCTGGGAAGTCCCGTTCTGTTCGGAAGCAGTTATTTCGGCGCCCTGTGTTCCCTGCCCGAGGGCAAGGGCGGCGGCGTGGTCATCCGCCGGCATCCGGAGTCTGTGCGGGCGGTATATGCGGCACGGCAGGAAGAGCTGGAAGATGCAGATACCGCAGAAGAGCTGGAGCGACTGCGAAGACTTTTGTAAATACTTTACCACAAAAAAGCCGCCCCGGCAGCAGCTGCAAACTGCTGCCGGGGCGGCGTATTACAATGACTGGAGTACCCTTGCTCAGACTTCCGTGTTGAAGTAACGCTTCAGCAGGCCCTCGAAGCCGCGGCCATGACGGGCCTCATCCTTTGCCATCTCGTGGACGGTGTCGTGGATAGCGTCGAGGTTCAGAGCCTTAGCCTTCTTGGCCAGGTCCATCTTGCCGGCGCAGGCGCCGCACTCGGCCTCTGCACGCATCATCAGGTTCTTCTTGGTGCTGTCGGTGACGACCTCGCCCAGCAGCTCGGCGAAACGGGAAGCATGGTCTGCCTCCTCGTAGGCATAGCGCTTGTAAGCCTCAGCGATCTCGGGGTAGCCCTCACGCTCGGCCACACGAGCCATTGCCAGATACATACCGACCTCGCTGCACTCGCCCTCGAAGTTGGCGCGCAGACCATCGACGATCTCCTGAGGAACGCCCTCAGCCTTGCCGATGCCCACAACGTGCTCGGTGACGTAGGTGTTGCCGGTCTTCTCGACGAATGCGGAAGCGGGAGCCTTGCAGACGGGGCACTGCTCGGGGATGGTGCCTTCAGCGATGTAGCCACAGACGGTGCAAACGTACTTCTTCATAAGATTTATCCTCCATTTGGTTTGTTCTTTTTTTAGGGGTCTGCTCTGGTACAGCAGACCTTGTTTGTGACTCTATTATAGCGAATAATTCCTAGTTAGTCAAGGCTTATTTTAAGAATTATTCTCATTTATTTTGAAGTCTCGCACATTGTCCAAAGAACATTTCAAAAAGCTGTCACTTCTGCCGAAGAAGGGGCTTCCCTGTCGAGGTCAGACCTGCAGATTGCCGCTGGAAGGAGCGTCGGCACCATCGGCAGAGTCGAACTCGTAATCGTTGCCGGGGAGGATGGCGTTGAGCAGGATGCCCACGATAGCAGCGATGGCCAGACCGGACAGGTTGATGGACACACCGGCGACCGCGAAGGTCAGGCCGCCCACCGAGTTGAAGCCCAGAGCAGACACCAGAATGACAGCGGCGATGATGAGGTTGCGGCTGTTGGTGAAGTCCACCCGGTTCTCGACCACGTTGCGGACACCGATGGCGGAGATCATGCCGTAGAGCACGAAGCTGATACCGCCGATGATGCCGGTGGGGATGGTGTTGATGACGGCCTCAAACTTGGGGCTGAAGCTCAGGATGATGGCCAGCACAGCGGCGATGCGGATGACGAGGGGGTCGTAAATTTTGCTCAGAGCGAGGACGCCGGTGTTCTCACCGTAGGTGGTGTTGGCCGGGCCGCCCAGCAGGCCGGCCAGAGTGGTGGCGAGGCCGTCGCCCATCAGGGTGCGGTTCAGGCCGGGGTCGTTGATATAGTTGTGGCCGACGGTGGCGCTGATGGCGGCGATGTCACCGACATGCTCCATCATGGTAGCCAGAGCGATGGGGATGATGGTGAACAGGGCGCTGATGAACTCGGGGCTGCCGTCGATGGCAAAGAGGCCCATGGCTTCCTTGTGGAGAGGGATGCCGAACCATGCGGCGGAGGCAATGCGCTCAAAGTCCACGGCACCGGTCACAAGGGCCACTGTGTAGGAGACGAGAACACCGATCAGGATGGGCAGGATCTTGACCATGCCCTTGCCCCAGATGTTGCAGACGATGACCGTACCCAGAGCCACAAAGGCCAGCAGCCAGTTTGCCTGACAGTTGTTGATGGCCGAGGGGGCGAGGATGAGGCCGATGGCGATGATGATGGGGCCTGTGACCACCGGCGGGAAGAAGCGCATGATGCGCCGGATGCCGAAGGTGGAGATGAGCAGGCTGACGGCCAGATAGACCAGACCCGAGAAGGCCACGCCTGCGCAGGCGTAGGGCAGCATCTGGGTGTTGGCGATGGTCAGATTGCCGTCGGCGTCAGCCAGCATGGGGGCCACGATGGAGAAGCCGCCCAGATAGGCAAAGGACGAGCCGAGGAAGGCCGGGACCTTGCCCTTGGTGATGAAGTGGAACAGCAGCGTACCCAGACCTGCGCAGAGCAGGGTGGTCGAAACGCTCAGACCGGTGAGCAGGGGGACCAGCACGGTGGCACCGAACATGGCGAACATGTGCTGGACACCCAGGATCAGCATCCGTCCGGCACCCAGCTGGCGGGCGTCGTAAATGCCCTTGGAGTAATCAATATTCTGACTCATTATTTCCTCCTTCTATCTGCGGCCCAAAAAAAGAGGCACTACCGCGGGAAAGCGGCAATGCCTCAAAAATCGGGACCAAATCGGAAACGGAAAATACAGCCGATGCGTGCAAAAGACGATTTCTTTTTCAGCATCTCGCTCTCCCCTTTCCTTTCATTCTTCGGCATAGTATAGCATAAAAGAAGGACGCTGACAACCTTTTTCCTGTATTTTGCGGCGATTTTCTGTCGGCGGAGGCCGTACGGCCTTGAAATATGCCGCATTCCGCACTATAATATAACCTATTGCCGCAGTTGGTCACTGGGCCGGCGGCATCCGAAACGACAGCAGTTGTACCACTTATTATAGAAGGACACTTATGATATATCTGGATTATTCGGCCAACACCCCCGCAGACTCCCGGGTGCTGGGGCGTTTTTGTGAGGTAGAGCGCAGCTGCCCCGGCAACGCGAACTCCCGCCATCAGGCAGGCCGGGACGCAAAACTGGTCATTGACCACGCTACCCAGAGCATCGCGGGGCTGCTGAGCGCACAGCCCGCCGAGGTCATCTACACCTCGGGAGCCAGCGAGGCCAACAACTTTGCTCTCAAGGGGCTGGCAAAACTCTCCCGCCATCTGGGCAAGCACATCATCTCCACCCCGCTGGAACACTCCTCCGTCAGCGGCACCCTGACCGCTCTGCAGGAGCAGGGCTATGAAATCGACCTCGTGGACATCAGGCGGGACGGCACCATCGACCTCGAGCACCTGAAAGAGCTTCTCCGCCCCGATACCATCGCTGTGGCGGTGACGCTGGTGGACAGTGAGCTGGGCGTCGTGCAGCCGGTGAAAGAAATTTCGGAAATTTTGCAGGCATGGCCCAACTGCCACCTGCACGTAGATGCCACCCAGGCCGTGGGCAAGATCCCCGTCTCCTTCGAGGGCGTGGACACCATGAGCCTGACGGCCCACAAGTTTTACGGCCTGAACGGCATCGGCCTGCTGCTCAAGCGGCGGCGGCTGGCTCTCGAGCCTCTCATCCACGGCGGCGAAAGCACCACCATCTACCGCAGCGGCACCCCTACAGTAGCTCTGGCGGCCTCCCTCGAGACGGCCCTGAACTCTGCAGTAAATGAGCTGCCGGAGCGTTCTGCCCGGGTGAAAGAGGCAAACCTGTATCTCCGCACTGCTCTGAGCAAGTACCCAAAAGTCCGCATCAACAGCCCGGAGAGTGCCATCCCCCACATCCTGAACCTGAGCGTTGAGAACGTCAAAGGCACCGTGTTCCAGCGGGAGCTGGACGCGGAGGGCGTCTGCGTCTCGGTCAAGTCGGCCTGCTCGTCGGACGGCCTGCCCTCCCGGGCGGTGTTCGCCGTCAGCCGCGACCGGAAGAATGCCCTCTCCTCGTGGCGCATCAGTCTGAGCCACCTGACCACGCAGGAGGAGCTGGACGGCTTTCTCCGCGCCTTTGACGCCTGCTGCACCCGGCTGACCCAGCTGTGAGAAAAAGAAAGGACAGAGCCATGAAACGCGAAATGGAACCTTACCAGCTCATTGAGCGGAGCATCATCAAAAAATACCGCAAGGAGCTGTGGACCCCCTTCATCGTAGCGGTGAAGCGCTACGAGCTCATCAAGGCCGGTGACAAGATCGCCGTCTGCATCTCGGGCGGCAAAGACTCGATGCTGATGGCAAAGCTGATGCAGGAGCTTCAGCGCCACAGCGATGTGCCGTTCGAGCTGGTCTTTCTGGTGATGGACCCCGGTTACAACGAGATAAACCGCCAGAAGATCGAGTCCAACGCCGAGCTGCTCCACATCCCTGTGACCATCTTCGAGAGCAACATCTTCTCTGTGGCCAACAACACCGACAAGAACCCCTGCTATCTCTGCGCCCGGATGCGCCGCGGCCACCTCTACAGCAAGGCCAAGGAGCTGGGCTGCAATAAAATCGCACTGGGCCACCACTTCAACGACGTCATCGAGACGACCGTTATGAGTATGTTCTACGGCTCCCAGCTGCAGGCCATGCCGCCCATGCTCCACAGCACCAGCTTCCCAGGCATGACCCTCATCCGCCCGATGTACTGCATCCGCGAGGAAGATATTCTGGCGTGGAAGCGCTACAATGAGCTGGAATTCATCCAGTGCGCCTGCCGCTTTACCGAGAACTGCACCATGTGCGACAACGGCGGCGGTGGCTCCAAGCGGCAGGAGACGAAAATTCTGCTCCGCCGCCTCAAGCGGGATAACCCCAACATTGAAAACAGCATCTTCCGCAGCATCCACGCAGTGGCGCTGGATACCATGCCCGGCTACAAGTCCGAGGGTGTGGAGCACAGCTTCCTCGAGCGGTTCCATGCGCAGGAAGAAGCATTCAACGAAGAGTAATATAATACCCCCTCGGATGGAGTGGATACCGGTTGACGGTATCGTTTTCTTCCCGTTTTATCGCAAGTCAAGAAAATAACGCAGCCTGATAACAGCATATCTGCGATATGCAATCCAACGCTGTTGCTGCTGCATTAAAAAGTTGAATTGTTATAATAATACGCAAAAAAGCCCCGGTAAATGCATTTCTGCACTTACCGGGGCTTTTCCATGCAGTAAAGCAATCCAAATCCGAACCATTTTCTTTTGATGCGGCTTGAGCCGCTTCCTCAAACGTGATGGTCTGTGTACCTTCTTTATAGTTAAAGGTTATCAAAACCTTATCATCGTACAGATAAATCGAATTGATGAACGTATCCACCAACGCCTGCCGCTGGTCTTTCAGGCTCATGTCCAGCTTACGGAACCTCATCAACCAGAAACGGATAAATTCCTCTTTGATCTTGGGCTTTGCCAGCTTTTCTTCTGCAATGCGGGCTTCAAGCTCACGCTTGGTTTCTTCGAGCTGCTCCAGCCGTTCCTTGGTGGAACTGGTGAGGATTCCGGCCTGAATCGCGTTGAGCATATTCTGGATACCTGATTCCGCATCCCTGAGCTGCTTCTCATAGAGGGGAAGGTTGGTGTTCTCCCGGTCTTGCAGTTCCATGACTTTGGCGATGATGGATTCCATGGCGGCATCGTCCCGGACAAGCTGCATGGTCTGGTTGACCACCAGATCTTCCAGCCACTGTTTGCGGACGGTTTTCTTCTTGCAGCCCTTCTTCTTTTTGGCAGTGGCACATTTATAGTAGCGGTGGACTTCTTCCGTCCGGCTCGTACCGCTTTCGCCAAACATCAGCGCACCGCAGCAGCCACAGTGCAGCTTGGTTGTCAGCAGGTAATCGTCCTCTGCCTTTCTCCGGGCAGGGGCTTTCTTGTTTTTGGCAATCTTTTCCTGCACATCATCGAACAGTTCCAGCGGCACGATGGGCGGAATCGCATCCGGCACGACCACATCCCGGAATTTCAGTTCTCCGATATAACGCCGGTTTTTGAGCATGTGCTCCACGCTGTTGTAAGTAAATTCGCCTCCGACCGGGTTCTTGATGCCGTTTTCATTCAACCAGTCCCGAATCTCTTTCATCGTAAGGCCATCCCGATACTTCGTGAACGATTCCAGCACGAAAGGGGAGGCAAGCGGGTCGATGTGAAATTTCCGCTCGGAATCCAGCGTATATCCAAACGTTCCACGACCACCGTTGCAGCGGCCTTTCAGGATGTTCTCTGTCTGTCCACGGACAACCTTTTCGGCAAGGTCGGCAGAGTAGTATTCTGCATAGCCCTCCAGAACCGATTCCAGAATGATACCCTCTGGCCCCTCGGAGATGATCTCCGTAGCTGACATGAGCTTGACACCGTTCTTCTTCAGCTGGGTTTTATACCGGGCACTATCGTAGCGATTCCGGGCAAAACGGTCAAGTTTCCAGACCAGTACAATATCAAACAGCTTCTTGTCGCTGTCCTTGATCATCTGCTGAAACTGCGGGCGGTTGTCCGTCTTAGCAGAGATGGCACGGTCAATGTAGTGCTTGACGATAGTGATGCCATTTTTCTCGGCATACGCCGTACATTCACGAATCTGACCCTCAATGGATTCTTCGCGCTGGTTATCACTGGAATAGCGGGCGTAAATCACGGCGGTCATGGCGGACACCTCTCATTCCACATCATTGAACGGTGAAACGTTCTTTCAAAGCATTGTTTCGTATAATGTATATACCATGTTTTGATGGAGAAATCAAGACTTTTTATTATCTTCAGTTTTTCTTTTTGAACAATTGACCCAACAGCCACCCCTCTCGTTGAAATGAGGTGACTGTTGGGCCGACTTGCTCGGATTCCTTTATTCTTCGTTTAGCTGGACGATGGTATTATAAAAGATTTTGTTTGGAATAACGACTTGAAGAACACCCTTTTTCAAAAGTGCTTCTATGCGTTTCATGACATACCAGTCACTTACCGGCGCAGAAATCGCTTTTAATGCGTCTGCGGTAAGTTCACCAACCGAAATAGGAATTCTCGATACTAAACTAATAATTCTCTGGTCGAAATAATCTATGTTAACGCTTTTAACATCGTTCGCATGCCAAATACGCATGGAGGTGTTTTCGTTTAATAACTTTCCCCATCTTTTGGCATACTCGGTAATAGTTTCTTCCGTCAAATACTTTTGTGAGATCTTATCGGTTTTCCCTTCCATAAATTCTTTCAGACCTTCTCTGGATGCAAGCAAAATTCTATTTGTACCATACTTTGCTGCATAGTAACAAATATAATAAATGCCGCACCAACAATCGGCAGAACTCCTGACCCAAACACGCAGTGGCTTATGATTTATCATATCACATTGAACCGCATTCGCTGTACCATGATATTTCGACCACAGTTGTCTAGCTTCAATTTGGCTGTCAGGATAATATTCTGAAAGGCAATTCACGAATTGTTTGCAACGATATTCTGAATCGCAAGCATATTGAAGTTCTCCCATTGATAACATAAACGGAAACAACTTTACACTTTCGACGATGCCTAAAGCTGCTAACATATTGACATCACTGGGTTCAAAAACAATTTCATCCATAGCTGGTCAGAATCATAATTTCGGGATAGTGACTTGTGTAGTTGCACTCCAATAGATTGGTTTGCTTGAGCCAACCACTCCAAAATAACACCCAACGCTGCAATCAAGATAAGTTCCAACATCATAGAAGTCATATGTATAGGTTGTATTATATATACTTTGTTCTGGAACTAGTGCTGTCGTTGAAAATGGGCAGCTTCGTTCGATGTTATCGGAATAGCTCGTGTAGTAATCCGTTCCTGAAACATTTTTTATTAAATCCGGGCCAATACCGACGGTAGTTCCACTCATATAAAAGCCCAATCCATTGGCCTTTGTATAAAGAACTCTCCATGTTCCATGATCACATTTTCCTTTCCTTATTTTGATTTGATTGCTTTTACGACTAAATAAATGACCAGTATGCCGATGCAGAGAGAAATAATTGTCAATGCCTCTGCCGTTGCATTAAGGCAAGCACCAATAAAATAAACCAATACCAAAAATGCAACAAAAGCGATAAGAAGCAGCACCCATTTGTTTTTTTTCATGTTATCACCTCCCTATCTACAAAAGTTGGCATTAAATTTTTGTTGAACCAAAGGAATTGTTGAGAATACAATCAATACCCATTTGGAGAGATAGTAGCAAACTACATGACGTGTATACGGAAGCACATTAAAAATGGCAAGCAGGAAATCTATTGACGAAAGAACAGATGCGACCATCTTGTAACTTGATCGCTTCTTTTCGCTCAAAGGCTTATTCTTTGCTTCGATAGGAGAGAGAATGATAGAGATGCCCAAAAGAGCTGCTGTTGTCAGGATACGAAAAAGGTGATTTGCCACAATTGTCTTACTTAACAAAATGCAGATAAGTTCCAGTCCGGAGAATGCCAAATAGCATTTGGTGTGCGATGTTGCATGGTATCCACCAATGTAGATTCGCTGTGGGATAAAACCAATTAAAAATGAAAGCGAGTATCGCACATCACCACACACAGCAGCGATGAGAATAACAAGCAGAATGCTCACGATAGATGATATAAGCAACTCGTACCCATAAACATACGCATCCGTTTTTGCTTCATCTATCACTTTTTGCTCGCAGAAAAGACGGACTAATTTCTGAGACAGCGTGCGTTCCCACATTGCAGTTGCGCCACCTTATCTTCTGATTTTTGCTTCACTGTATCATAAATTTCAGCAAAATCAAGAGGTTTGGCAAAACTGGTCGTTCTGGTGACAAAAGTGGTAGGTCAGGCTACTTGTAAGGAGCCTTTACACAGCCTATAATGGTAGCAGGACATTATTTTGTGGAGGTTGTCAAAATGCTGAAGTACCACGTTGCAGTCTGCGATGATGAGAAATCAGACCTTGATGGCATTGTTCAAAGCGTCCAGCAGTACGATGTGCAAGGCTGCTTTGACATTGAGACTTACATGGACGGGAATGAACTTCTGAGCGAATTGCAGATGCAGAAGAAATCCTTTGATCTGCTTCTGCTCGATATCGAGATGCCATCCAACGGTTTTCAGTTGGCGCAGTCTTTGATCCAAATGGAGAAGCATCCTTTGGTGGTATTTGTCACGAAGCGGCATGAGTACGCTGTGCAGGGATATGGCATTGCATTCCGCTACCTTGTCAAACCTTTGGATCAGACTCTGTTCGCTGCGGCAATGGATGCTGTCCTTCAGGAACTGAACTCCAAACATTTTACAATCGAATACGATGGTGTTACCATATCCTTGGAAACATCGGACATTTACTTTCTGGAAAGCCACGGACATAAAGTTCTGATTCACTGCAAGGAGCAAGACCTTACATTGCGAATGAGCATTCCTGAAGCCTTGGAGCAGCTTCCAAAACGGTGCTTTGTGTCACCACACAAAAGTTATCTCGTCAACATGGAACACATTGTTTACGCTACGGGAACCGCTGTTTTTCTTTCCAGCGGACATCAGCTGCCGATCAGCAGGAGGAAGCGTCAGGAGTTCAATCAGAACTTCAACGCTTATTTGGGAAGATGATGCTATATTATTTCGTTGAGTTTGCAGGGAGCTTTGCCAACATTGCCCTGTTGCTGCTTTTTATCGGTCGGCTGTTTTCTAAAAAAGAACCTGTTTCAAGATGGTTCTATCTATATGTTGTACTTTTTGTCGCGGGGCAATGTGATTTGAGCTTATTCCCGGATTGGGTAACGCAGCGCACGATCTATCTTTTAGTTGGCGGATTTCTCCTTGCATTGCTGTTCTATGAGGTGCGCCCATGGCAGGCAGTTTTCGCAAGCGGAGCCTTCTTTACACTGGCTGCTTTGGTTGAAGTGTTTGCAATGCTTTTGATTGGGCTGCGCATCCCGGATACCGACATTCTGATGCAGGCTGGGGCAGCACGGTTGGTCTATGTTGTTTTTTCAAACCTGATTCAAATTCCACTCGTAGTCCTGATCTCACATTTTTTTAGCCGAAAAGGAAATGCTCTGCGCATCCTATGGCTGCTGCCGATCATTGCGATTCAAATCGCAAGTATTGCTGTCTGTTATGTGGCACAGTATCATGCTGCGGATGAGTATTTCCCGGATTATATGGTCGGTCTTATGGCGGTGCTTCTCCTTATAAACATCCTGATTGTGTTCTATGTGGAAGCTCTCCGGGAAAATGAGCTAGAAAAATTCAAAGTCAAGTTCAACGAGCAGCAGTACAATCTTCAAATGGAATACTACCAGCAGCTCAAAGAACGTCAGGAAGAAGTCCGTTCTCTACGGCATGATGTGAAGAAATACATTCTGGCGATGCAGGCAGTTGCAGAACACGGCGATACCGAAGAACTTCACAAGATTGCACAAGCTGCCACGGATATTTTTGAGCGTTCCACAAATGTTTCTGCTGTCGGAAACCCTGTTGTGGATGCTCTTTTGAATTATTACCTGCGAATCGCAGAGAAGAATAACATCAAGGTCAAACTGGATGTGACGATTCCTGAAGTTTTGACGATTTCATCACTGTCTTTGAGCATCATCATCGGAAATACATTCGACAATGCCATTGAAGCCTGTTGCAGTCTGCCAGCGGAGCAGCGAACCATTCATTTACAGCTGCGCAAACAGTATCGAAGCCTCTTCTATCGGCTGGAAAACCCATACAGTGATACTTCTCGCAGCATCCGCATCGGAGAGTATCACGGTTACGGACTAAAGAACATAAATCGTATCGTTCAAGAGAACCATGGCGACTTCTACACAAAGAAGAAGGACGGTGTGTTTACCGTCCAAGTCCGCCTGAACTGCGAAAATTAAAACATTCTTCTAAAACGCAGCCTTGCTTTCGCTTGTGCTTTGTGTGTTTCGTTCATCTGATGTATTCATTATCCTGAAGTGTTGACACGCATTCGTACTTATGTTATCATTCCCAACAAATCCACAGAGATTTCTGTAAAGAAACGATTCTGTGCGGTTTTATTTCCTGCGAAGATTTACCGCCCCGCAACACACCCGATCATTTTGCCGTCTGTTTCACCCGACAAAATCCTTCGCCTGTACTGCGTGGGCGGTATTTTTCTTTTCCGGGAAGCCGTACCTTGAAAATTTCATGAGCCGTCCGAACGTGATACCGGCTTTCCGGCCAACGCCGCTGCAAAACAAGGGCAGGAACTTCGTTCGGGTCAAACGGCGATTCGCATACACGAGCAGTGGAACTTTCTACTTATTTCTGCGTCTTAACAATTCGGAAACAACTTTCGGAAATGCGTTTTGAGCGCAGCGGTGGAGAGCAAGAACCGTCCCGTGGCCACAAATTTTCAATTCTTGAAAATCTTGTGCTCCACCGGGACTTCACATCTGCAACTCTTGCGAGTTTTGATGTGATCTTGTTGGGGCGTGCCTGCCCCAAACCCTGCTCATATTCGCACCTTTCGGTGCGAAAGAACGGCGTGTCGTGCTTACATAGCTCCACCGAGGAGCCAGCAAGACGACAGGAGGTTCAATGAACAAAACGAATGTCAAAGCGAATCCCAGCACAACCCACCGCCACGACACGCCGAACAACAAAACGCACATCATCAAGTTCCGTGTGACGGAAACTGAAAAGATGGAACTCCAATGCACAGCAAAACTCCTTCATCTCTCCCTGTCCACCCTCATCCGCCGTGCGCTGCACAATGCGAAGATTGAGCGCACCGTTGTCGTTGCCGGCGGCGGAGAAGAAACCCTCGCTGCCGTTTCTACTCTGCTTGCCCAGTGCAGCAGGGTGGGCGGCAACCTGAACCAACTCGCACGACACTTCAACTCCGGCGGAGCCGACACCGAACAGCTCCGGGCGAAACTTCTGGACGAACTTGCAGACCTGACCACCTTCCGGCTCAACGCCGAGAAAGTTCTGGGTGAACTGTATGGCAACGCTGAAGCATATCGCCTCTAAAAACTCGGACTACTCCGCTGCCGAAACCTATCTGGTTTACCAGCACGATGAATTTTCCGGCAAGAAGATTCTGGACGAACAGGGCAGACCCAAGCTGCGGGAATCGTACATTCTGGATACCCTTGAATGCGGCGAAGCCTCGTTTGCAACGGCCTGTCTGCTGGCAAATCGGAAGTACGACAAGAACAACAACCCGGATGATATCAAGAGCCACCAGTATATCATCAGCTTCGACCCACGGGATGCAGTCGAAAATGGACTGACGATGGAAAAGGCACAGGCCCTCGGCCTGAACTTCTGTAAAGAGAACTTTCCCGGCCATCCTGCTATCGTCTGCACCCACCCGGACGGACACAACCATTCGGGAAATATCCATGTCCACATCGTGATCGGTAGCGTCCGGACACAAGAAGTGGAGCGCAAGCCCTATATGCAGAAGCCCCGTGACTGGCGTGAGGGCATGAAGCATTCCAGCACAGCCCAGACCATGCGGCACTTGCGTGTCGCGGTCATGGAAATGTGTCAGGATGCCAAGCTGTACCAGATCGACCTGCTCAGCTCGAAAAAGCGTGTGAGTGAGCGCGAGTACTGGATGAAACGGCGCGGTCAGATGAAACTCGACCGTGAAAACGCAGCCCTGCTTGCCGCCGGACAGCAGCCCACACAAACGGAGTTTGAAACCGCAAAGGAGACTTTGCGGAAACAGATCTCGGATGTGCTGGACAATGCAGTGAGCTTTGAAGATTTCTCGGACAGGCTCTTGCAGCGGTACGGCATCACGGTCAAGGAAAGCCGTGGGCGGCTCAGCTACCTGCCAGCCGGAAGAAAGAAGTTTATCCGGGCACACAGCCTCGGTGACAAGTTTGAGAAAGAACTCGTGCTTGCCACCTTGAAAGAAAATGCCAAGAGCCAGCCCATTATCCTCCACAGCAATCTTGAGGAAGAACCCGACCGAATCAAGAAGCTGGTGGACATTCAGGCGAAGCTGAAGCAGGGCAAGGGCATCGGCTATGAGCGTTGGGCGAAGAAGCACAACCTCAAAGCCATGGCACAGACCTTGATTCTTTTAGAAGAAAAGGGCTTGACCGATGAGGACGCACTCAACCAGAGAATCGCAGAGCTTGACACCAAGTTCCATGAATCGCTGGCCGTAGTGAAAGACCTCGAAACCCGCATGGCAGACAATCAGAAGCTGCGCAGCCACGCTGCTGACTACAAGCAGTACCGACCGCTTGCACAGAAGCTGAAAACTGTCAAACACCCAGCAGTCTTTGAAGAACAGCATCGTGCAGAGCTGACAGCATACCGGGCGGCAGCAGCCTATCTCAAGGCAAACAACATCACCAGCCTGTCCAGTCCGAACAAGCTGGAAGCGGAATACTGCGCTCTTGCTTCTGAAAAGGCCCAGTTCTATGAGCAGTACAGGGAAGCCAAGTCTGAACTGCTCAAGCTGAAAGATGCAAAACAGAATGTTGCCCTGTTCTTCCGGGAGGAAAAGCAGACGCAACATCATGAGAGAGAAGGAGTGTGCGTATGATCAATCTGAAAATCGACCCGGAGTTCCAGAATCAGATCCCTCCGCTGACGGACGATGAGTACAAGCAGCTTGAAGAAAATATCCTCAAGGAAGGCAAGCTTCTCTCTCCTTTGATCGTTTGGAACAACACCCTTGTTGACGGACACAACCGTTATGCCATCCTCCAGAAGCACCCGGAGATTTGCTTTTCCACCATGCCGCTCCGATTTGAAAGCAGAGAAGAAGTCCTCGCATGGATCTGCAAGAATCAGTTGGGGCGGCGTAACCTCACCCCGGAGCAGAAGCTGTTCCTCATCGGGAAGCAATATGAAGCGGAAAAATCCTCTCATGGCGAAGCCCGCAAAGAATCGCATGATGAAAATGGCCGATTTCACCGGAGTTCTCAAACTGATAACTCCGGTGAAGCCATGAAAACCTGCGAACGAATCGCAGAGGAAAATGGTGTAAGCAAGGCAACTGTACTTCGCGCATCGAAGTACATGAAAGGTGTTGAAATTGCTGAATCCCTGATTCCCGGTATGCGGGAGAAGATTCTGAACAAACAGGTAAAAGTCAGCAAGTCTGATATGCACCGCCTTGCACGAGCCAACTATGATGCCCGCGCACAGACCTTGCAGGAAATCCTGCACCCGGAACTGAAAGTTGAACCGAAACCGGATGCCGATGGCATCATCCGGGAACCGGGAAAGGCACCTGTAATGCCGTTTCAGAAAATCGAATCGGTCTATGACAGCGATGCTTACCCGGAAGAAGTGCGGCATGATTATGTCGCACTGGAACACGTTACAACACGTTTCCGCACAGAGTTTGACTATCTTCTGAGAACTATGCCAGACACAGCACAGCGAGAAGTCATTCTCGAAATCATCCACAAGCACAAGGAGTACCTTGCTTCTCTGGAATCTGCGCTCGCAGAGGATGAGCAGACAGCATAACAACAGGCACATTGTATGCTGTCAACAGAAGTCCAAAGGAGTGTGCGTTTGAACAAAAAGAAAAAGTCCACAAATATTTCCCCTTACCCCGATGAAGCCATCGAACGTCTGGCACGGGCATTTTACCCGGCGATCCTTGCCTGCTGGAACAGCGAGGAAGGTCAACGGGAGTTTGCCGCATGGCAGGCGGAGCAGGCTCATATTGCAACCAAAGAAAAACAGGAAGTTCCCACTGGGGAACTCCCTGCCTTACTTATCGTGTGTGGATTTTTGCAGGGTGCGTCCGGCAGGGCGCACCCTGTTTTTGCGTTCAATCCTCTAATCCGTGACTACCTGTTACATTCCTCAGATACTCGTCCGGCTCACCGTTCAAGATCAGTTCGGCATACGCCAGCGGGTCATTGTAGATGAGATAGTCCAATTCAGTCCGCTGTGCCATGGTAACATCCAGTGCATCTTCGACCCCGGTGCAGTCGATAGAAACTTTTCTGCCATCCCGGAGCAGCAGCTCCACACAGCCGGTATCCATGTTGAACGAACAGGCTCTTGCATCGTACTTCATAATCGTGTCCTTCCTGCCTTACGGCACTCTTACAGTTGTGACCTTCGTGATACGGTCTTTCTGATAAGGTTTTGGGCACACAGCCGTCAGGGAAGAGCCGTTGTTCTCGTTTCCGAAGAAAACAAAAAATCCGAACCCTTCTCCTATCGAGAAAAGGTTCGGATTTTCATGGTTTGGTGCCACCGGCGGGGCTTGAACCCGCACTCTGTCTCCAGAAAGGGATTTTAAGTCCCTCGTGTCTGCCAATTTCACCACAGTGGCTTCTGAATGAGCTGCCGCTCACGATCCTGCGAGCGGCAGCTCATATAATACAATAGAAATGCTGTTTTGTCAAGTTTACACTTTGCCGCCGTGCAGCTCTGCGTACATCTTGGAGCGGCACTCAGCCACAGCAGGGGTCATATTGACGTAGTGCTTGTGGGGCATCTCGATGCGCAGCTCGCTCTCCCAGGTCTCCTCGGTGAGCTGCTTGGCGATATAGGCCTTTTTCTCCGCAATGGAGGGCAGCTCGATGGCCAGCTCACCGTTCAGGATATGCGGCACCAGCAGCTGCTTGACGCGAGTGGGAACGATGGTGACGGTGCGCTCGATGGCATCAGAGTCGAGGTTGACCATCGTGACCGGCTTGCCTGCCTCGATGACCTCGCCGTCCATGGCGATGAGGTCGCACTGCGCCTGGCCGTTCTCATCGTAGAGACGCCACGGCATCTTCTTGCCGGGGATGATGGCCTTGCTGGCGGAGTCGGAGCACTTCATCTTGGGCTGATAGCTGCCGTCGGGGCGCTTGACCGCCACCAGCTTGTACACGCCGCCAAACACGGGGTCCGAGGCCGAGGTGATGAGGTTCTCGCCCACGCCGTAGGAGTCGAAGTGTGCGTGCTCGTACAGCTCCATGTTGGCAATCTTCTTCTCGTCCAGACCGTTGGAGGCCACCAGCTTGATGTAGGACTTCCCTGCTGCATCCAGTGCCTTGCGCAGGCGCTTGGAGCCGCGGGCCAGGTCGCCGGAGTCGATGCGGGCGCTCTTGACGCGGCGGTTGGGGTCATCAGGATATTTCTCAATGAGGTAGTCGTCCAGCTTGATGAGGTTGGGCAGACCGCTCTCCATGATGTTGTAGGTATCCAGCAGCAGGCTGACGGAATCCGGGTAGGTATCGGCGAAGGCCTTGAAGGCATCGAACTCGGTCGGGAAGAACTCGATGAAGCTGTGGGCCACAGTACCCACAGCCTTGACCTCAGAGCCGTACTTCATCTCGGCCAGACAGTTGGCCGTGCCGATGCAACCGCCCAGAACGGCAGCATAAGCGCCGTCGTTGCCTGCGCTCTCGCCCTGTGCGCGGCGGGTGCCGAACTCCATGACGCTGCGGGGGGTGTGAGTGTTGAGGCCGGTGATGCGGGTGGCCTTGGTGGCGATGAGGCTGTGGAAGTTCATGGTCTGGAGCAGGTAGGTCTCGATGAGGATAGCGCCCACGAGGTCGCACTCGATGCGCACCATCTGCACATGGGGGTAGCAGACCGTGCCTTCGGGCAGAGCGTACATATCGCCCTTCCAGCGGTACGTGCGCAGATACTCGCAGAACTCCTCACTCATGCCCTTGGTGCGCAGCCAGTGGACATCCTGATCATTGAAGTGGTAGTTCAGCAGGAAACGGGTCAGCTTGCGCTGGCCGGCGCTGATGGAGTAGCCCTGGTTATCCGGGTTCTTGCGGAAGAACATATCAAACACAAGGGTCGTATTCTTAAAGCCGTTCAGAAACAGGCAGTTGGCCATAGTGAATTCGTAAAAATCAACGACCATTGCCGGATTGTCGTAGTCCTCATCCGGGATATACGGCACAACTTTGATCTCGCTCATGAAAAGTTTCCTCTCTTTTTTCCGCGCACCCCTGCGGCGGGTGCAGCCAAACAAACTCTGCGCTGCCGCGCGTTTTACCCTGTCATGACAGGACGTTTGTACCACTATAGCATCTTTGTCGGGCAGACGCAAGAGGTTTTGGCAAAAAATGACGACGAAAGAAAAATGTTTTTTGCGGAATCTTTACCAGCACCTCCGGCAGTGCTCTTCTGTCCTCGGATAAATCACGGGCATCGATGCCGTCCCGGATATGCAAAAACACCCGCAGCGCCTTTCCGTGCTGCGGGTGTTTTGATATTTCAGATTCAGCCGTTCATGATGCTGGGGGTGGCATTCTTCAGCACGACGTCGTGGCTGCCGCCCTCCACGATGGAGGTGGAGGAAACGACGGTCAGCTTGGCCTTCTGCTGCAGTTCGGGGATGGAGAGTGCGCCGCAGTTGCACATGGTGCTCTTGACCTTGTACAGGGTGGTCTGGACGCCGTCGGCCAGCGGACCGGCGTAAGGAACATAGCTGTCCACGCCCTCCTCAAAGCTCAGCTTGGTGGAGCCGCCGAGGTCGTAGCGCTGCCAGTTGCGGGCGCGGTTGGAGCCTTCGCCCCAATACTCCTTCATATACTGGCCATTGATGCGGACCTTGTTCGTGGGGCTCTCGTCGAAGCGGGCGAAGTAGCGGCCCAGCATCACAAAGTCAGCGCCCATAGCCAGTGCAAGGGTGATGTGATAATCGTGAACAATGCCGCCGTCGGAGCAGATCGGCACATAGATGCCGGTCTCCTTGAAGTACTCGTCACGGGCCTTGGCGACCTCGATGACGGCAGTAGCCTGACCGCGGCCAATGCCCTTGGTCTCACGGGTGATGCAGATGGAGCCGCCGCCGATGCCGATCTTCACGAAGTCAGCGCCTGCCTTTGCGAGGAAGCGGAAGCCCTCGGCATCCACGACATTACCGGCGCCCACCTTCACGGTGTCGCCGTAGTGCTCGCGGATCCAGCCGATGGTGCGGCTCTGCCACTCGGAGTATCCCTCAGAGGAGTCGATGCAGAGGACATCCACACCGGCCTCCACCAGAGCAGGCACGCGCTGGGCGTAGTCGCGGGTGTTGATGCCGGCACCGACGACATAGCTCTTGTTCTTGTCCAGCAGCTCGTTGGCATTCTTCTTGTGGGAATCGTAGTCCTTGCGGAAGACGATATACTTCAGGTTGCCCTCGGCATCCACCAGAGGCAGGGTGTTGATCTTGTTGTCCCAGATGATGTTGTTGCAGTCGTGCAGGGAGGTGTTCTCCGGGGCAGTGACCAGCTTCTCGATGGGGGTCATGAAGGTGGTAACAGGAGCGTCATCAGGGGTGTGGTTGACGCGGTAATCGCGGGAGGCCACGATGCCCAGCAGCTTGCCGTTGGGAGTGCCGTCAGCAGTGATGGCGATGGTGGAGTGGCCGGTGCGGGCTTTCAGCTCCAGCACATCGTGCAGGGTGGCAGTGGGGGCCAGGTTGGAGTCGGAAACGACGTAACCGGCCTTGAAGCTCTTGACGCGGCGGACCATAGCGGCCTCGTTCTCGATGCTCTGGGAGCCGTAGATGAAGGAGACGCCGCCCTGACGGGCCAGCGCGATGGCCAGCTTATCGCCGGAGACAGACTGCATGATGGCGCTGATCATGGGGATATTCATTTCCAGCGGGCAGCTCTCCTCGCCCTTGCGGTACTTGACCAGCGGGGTCTTGAGGCTGACAGCCGTGGGGACATTCTCAGCAGAAGAGTAGCCCGGCACCAGCAGGTACTCGCCAAAGGTACGGGAGGGTTCTTCGTAAAAATAAGCCATATTCAAACTCCTTTTCTCTTAACGCATCCGCAGCGGATCATATCAAACAACATCAAAACAATTTCATGTTTTCGACTTAGGAATTGATTGTATATACTTTACCACAAACCCACGCGGAATACAAACCCCTGCCCCGCCAAACTTTATAAATGTCCTTTGCAGAAAAACAGGCAAATTGACCTAAGGTCATACTTTCCCTCGCTGTGGGTCGATTTCTCCAGATTTTTGGACGCAAAAAAGCCCGTCCGAAACCAGACGGGCTCTTTTGCACACGAAGCGGAATATCGCCTGTGCGGTGTCGGCCGACAGCTGTGAAGGAGAACAGCCGGAGGAGGATGGCGGACACCCGATATTCCAAAAAAACAAGAAGAAAAAGATTTCATGATCCAGAAGGGTCTTGCCCTTTCTGTAACCATATTGTAACTCTTTTGAAGGACTTTTGCAATAGCTTTTTGTAATTTCTTTGTAATTATTTTTGTAAAGATTCTGTGACAGCGCTTCCGAATTCCAGATAACACTCAAAAGCTGCGTGCTCCTCCCTCCGGCCCAGCAGATACCAGCCGTTTCCTGAGGGGGCATAGAACACCTGCACGGTCTGGCCCATCGGCACTTCACGGTGGTACTTGATGGAAGCGAAGGACAGCGGCGCAGCCTCCACGACCTCCTGCGGCAGAGCGTCGCAGGCGATGTCCAGATAGAGGGAGTTGTTGATATGGCCGTTGAGATCACACATGGAGTAGCTGGCGCGGCGCTCCCCTGCCGCCGTCAGCGGCTGGCTCTTGTGGACGATCTGGGGCAGTTCTTCGGGCAGGTCGTCGTTCTGGAAGTCCGGCATCGTCCAGCCGGGGGTGCGCAGGATGCGCCCTGCCTCAGTGTCCACGATCATCCAGCGGCAGTCCACGAGGGCCAGCTTCTCCCCCGTTTCGCTGGTGATGGTGGTCAGCCGCTTCATCGTGCCTTTCTTGAACGCCTCGCAGGCCGTGGTCAGGTTGATCTTCTCCGCACGGCCCGGCATCCGCCAGACCCTGAGGGCCTGCTTGCCCACGAGGAATGCGCTGCGGCGCTCCCTGAAAAAGGCGTGGTCCATGCCGTAAGCCCGGGCGTGGTCCGCCGACACCTGTTCCACATACCGGAACAGGGCGCTGGGCTTCAGGCAGCGGCGGAAGTCGCTGTCGCCGTCCAGCACGGTCATCTGCTCTGTATAGCTTCTGTATTCACTCATATTCTTTCCCTTTCCTTATAAAAAGGGGCTGTACGCCTCCGCACAGCCCCCTCAGGTTCAATACATATTGCGCGTTTTCCTGCGCACCTTGCGCCAGATATTGAAGCAGGCCAGAGCCAGCATCGCCGCCAGCAGCATCAGGAACAGATACCCGCTGCCGCCCTCGTCGTAGCTCTTCATCTCGCTCCACTTCACGTCCAGCTCGCTGTTGACCTCATCGCTCAGGGCAGTGAACACCTCTTCTTTGGCCGCAATGTCCTCGGAGGGGTACGCGATCTCGCTGTACTTGAGGTCTTCATCCAGAATCTCCCATACACAGTGCATGGGGGTGGTGTAGCCGATATACTCGATATTGGCCTTGCCGACGTCCGGCTCACACATGAAGTTGATGAACATCTCTGCAGCTTCCTCGTGCTCACTGGTGGCGGGGATGGCCATGCTGTCCACCGACAGCACCGTTCCCTCCTCAGGGAACACCCAGGCCAGGTCGGGGTTGTCGTCGATCATGGTGATGGCGTCGCCGGAGTAGTAGACGCCGACGGCCGCCTCGCTGCCGATCATCTTATCGAAGATCTCGTCCATGACATAGGCCTGCACCAGAGGCTTCTGGGCTTTCAGCTCGTCCACCACAGCATCCACTTCCTCCGTGGTCTGGGGGTTGACGCTGCTGCCGCTCTTGAACGCACCGATGGCGTAGGCGTCGCGGCTGTTGTTGAACATCAGGATGTTGCCTGCATACTTCTCGTCCCACAGGTCTGCCCAGCTGGTGGGGGCCTCGTCTACCATCTTTGTATTGTAGATGATGCCAGTGGTGCAGAGGGTGTAAGGCACGGTGTAGGCATTCTCGGGGTCATAGTCCCCGTTGCGGTACTCCTCGTCGATGTTCTGGAAGTTCGGGATGTTGCTGTAGTCCAGCGGCATCAGCATCCCTTCGCTTATCATCTTGGCGACCATGTAGTCCGACGGGATGATGACATCGTAGTTGGCCGCGCCGGACTTGAGCTTGGCGTAGAGGGACTCGTTGGAATCGAAGGTGGTATAGTTGACCTTGATGCCGGTCAGCTTTTCAAAGGCCGCCACCACGTCCACGCTGTCGTCGGAACCGTTGGAGATATACTCGCCCCAGTTGTAGACGTTCAGGGTGACGTTCTGGCCCTTGAAGCGGGTCCAGTCGTAGTCATCCGAGACGGAAATGTCCTCCGTGACCTCGATTTGTCCCGCGGCCAGAGCCGACAGCGGCATGGTCAGCGCCAGCACAGCCGTCAGCAGAAGAATGACGAAACGCTTCATTTGACATCTCCCCCTCTCAGTGCGCGCTGGTCGCGGCGGTAGCCGCAGCTCTCCATGGCGTTGGAGATGAGGATGATGCTCAGAATGACCACGAACATGATGGTGGACAGCGCGTAGATCTCCGGGCTGACCTTCTTGCGGGTCATGGAGTAGATGGCGATGGGCAGCGTCTCCACCGTACCGCAGTTGAAGTAGGAGATCATGAAGTCGTCGATGGAGTAGGTCAGGCTGATGAGGAAGCCCGACAGGATGGCCGGGCTGATCTCGGGCAGGATGACCTTGAAAAATGCCTGCCGGGGGTCACAGCCGAGGTCCAGCGCCGCCTCAAACAGCTTGATGTCCAGCTGCTTGAGCTTGGGCGTGACATTGAAGATGACATACGGCACGTTGAACGCGATATGGGCGATGAGCAGCGTGGGGAAGCCCATGATGTTGTCGGGCAGGAAGTCCAGCTCAGACGCAAAGCGCTGGTATGCCACAAAGAGCATCATCAGGGAGATACCGGTGATGATCTCGGGGTTGACCGTGGTGATATAGGTGATATTCGTCACCAGCAGGCGGCTCTTGCGCCCCATGGAGGCGATGCCCAGAGACGCCGCAGTCCCCAGCACGGTGGCGATGACCGCCGAGAACAGTGCCAGATACAGCGACACCCACAGCGCGTGCAGGATGGACTCATTGTGGAGCAGGCTGGCGTACCACTTAAAGGTAAAGCCGGTAAAGAGGGCGTAGCCCTTGCTCTGGTTGAAGCTGAACACGACCATGTACGCGATGGGCAGGTACATGAAGCAGAAGAACAGGATGACGTAGGCGCGCTGCATCAGACGCAGATGTTTCGTTTTCATCAGGACACACCCTCCATCTCATCCTCGTCGAAGCTGGACGTAAAGCTCATGCAGAGCAGCACAATGACCATCAGCACGAGGCTCATGGCAGAGCCGACATTGAGGTTGTAGCTGTTGCCGAGGAACTGCATCTCGATCAAATCGCCGATGAGCAGGTTGGAACCGCCTCCCAGCATACGGCTGATGACGAAGGTGGACACCGCCGGGACGAACACCATCGTGATGCCGGTGCTGATGCCGGGGATGCTCATGGGGATGAGCACCCGGAACAGCGTCTTGGTGGTGGAAGCGCCCAGGTCCTGCGCCGCCTCCACGATGCTCTGGTCGATTTTGGTCATGCTGGTGTAGAGGGGCAGGATCATATACGGCACATAGTTGTACACCATGCCCAGCACCACAGCGCCGGAGGTATTCAGCATGTTGTAGGGTCCGAGGCCGAAGACGCCCAGAACAGCGTTCACGGGGCCGTTGAGGCTCAGCAGACCCATCCATGCGTAGGTGCGGAGCAGGAAGTTCATCCACATGGGCAGCATCACCAGCATCAGCATGATGTGCTGCTTGTTGACGCGCAGCCGGGAGAGGAAATAGCCCACCGGAAACGCGATGATGAGGCAGACGACGGTGGAGATGATGGCCAGCAGCAGGCTGCGGGCGAACACCGAGCCATAGCCGCTGACAGTCACCAGATTGTCCAGCGTAAAGCTGCCGGCGGAGTCGGTGAGGGCGTAATACACCACGATGAACAAGGGCACCACCGTGAACAGCACCATCCATACAAAGTACGGATAGGCCAGTTTCTTATCGTAAATCTTCATGCGGCCTCACCCCTCCGAACGCGACATGATATGGATCTCGTTGGGGCCGATGCGCATACCGATGGTCTCACCGGGCGTGCAGGCGCGGGTGGAATGGATGAGCCACTCGCGGCCCTCGCACTCCACATGCATCTCGAAGTGGACGCCCTTGAAGATGACGTCATTGACGACGCCCACCAGCTGGCCTTCCACCGGGGAGACCACTTCAATATCTTCGGGGCGGACGACCACCTGTACGCTCTCCTCCCGGGCAAAGCCGCGGTCCACGCAGGGGAACTCGACGCCCGAGAAGGAGACGAGGAAATCGCGGTGCATCACGCCGTCCACGATGTTGGAGTCGCCGATGAAGTCAGCAACAAAGGCGTTCTTGGGCTCGTTGTAGATGTCCTCGGGGGTGCCGATCTGCTGCACCTTGCCGCCGTTCATGACGACAACGGTGTCGGACATGGTCAGGGCCTCTTCCTGGTCGTGGGTGACGTAGATGAAGGTGATGTTCATCTCGCGCTGCAGGCGCTTGAGTTCCAGCTGCATCTCCTTGCGCAGCTTGAGGTCCAGGGCACCCAGAGGCTCGTCGAGAAGCAGGATCTCCGGCTCATTGACCAGGCTGCGGGCGATGGCCACGCGCTGCTGCTGGCCGCCGGACATCTGGCCGATGCTGCGGCGCTCGAAACCCTTCAGGCCCACGACTTCCAGCATATCCCGCACCTTGCGGCGGATGGTCTCTTCGTCCATCTTCTTAAGGCGGAGGCCGAAGGCCACATTCTCAAAGACGTTCAGGTGGGGGAACAGCGCGTATTTCTGGAACACGGTGTTCACCGGACGCTTGTAGGGCGGTACGCCCGTGATGTCCTCTCCTTTCAGCAGCACTTTGCCGGACGTCGGTTCCAGAAAGCCCGCGATGAGGCGGAGGGTGGTGGTTTTGCCGCAGCCGGAGGATCCCAGCAGCGTCACAAACTCTTTGTCATGGATGTCGAGGTTCAGCCCATCCAGGATGCGCTGACCGTCAAATTCCACTACGATGTCTCGCAGCGAAACGATCACCGAGTTGTTCATTTCTTTCCTATATCCTCCTTGTAACTCAGATACGAAAAAAGACAGGGGTTTACTCCCCCATCCTTCCATCGCATTAGGGTGACTTTGAGTCTGCTCCCTCGCCCATCCAATCTGTGCTGGCTGTGGGAGCAGACTCATCCCCGCACAACATCCATGACGACCGTAATATTGCGCAGTTATTCTGCCCTGTCTTGTCTATCTTAAACAATCTTTGTCAAAATGTCAATCACTCTGCTGATGTTTGCCGAAACTTTGACTCCGAGAGGGCTTTTCCCTCCCGGGTTTTACATCAATTTTGCATATAGCGTTTCCTTATACAGCATAAAAGCACCTGCAGTGCAGAACTGCGGGTGCTTTTGGGATAAATTCTCAGGTGTCGGCTTTCAGCTGCCGGGCCGTCAGGCAGAGGGCCTGCACGGTCTGGCCGTCCACGGTGTAGACAGAGCTGTCGCCCGACACCATCATATAATAGCCGTCGGTGCCGATGGCATACGTCAGGGTGACAGTGCCGTCAGCTGTCGTCACCTCTGCTGTCACCAGCGGGGCGTCGAAGCCGCAGGCGGAAGGGTCGGCGGCAGTGTCCTGCCCGGTGACATAGCTGGCCAGTGCGGCCAGCAGAGCGTCCGTCTTGTCGGTGTCCAACGCAGCATTCGGTTCATCTGTGAGCTGCCAGACGGTCTGGTAGGTGGTGCTGTCGGCCTCCGTGGGCTGGGATACGGATTGCAGCTTGATCGTCTCGCCGCTTTGGAGGGTATAGCGCACGGCCTCGATGTCCGAGACGGTGATGCCTGCCGGGCTGAATGCCCCAAAGAGCTCCGCCTTCGTCTGCTCCATGCAGCGGAACCTGGCCGCGTCCACGGCATAGACAGCGTCGTCGCCCTCCCGCCGGACGTACACATCCCCGGTGACGGGGTTCTCCGCTCCCACGGTAAGGGTGGTGCTCTCCCCCGCCGCCGAAACATTTACGACAAGCTGGGGCGCGTCGAAACCGTAGTCCTCGCCGGGCTGCGCCTCGAGCTGGCGCCTAGCCTTCATGCCTGCCAGCGCGGTCCGGATGGTGCTGCAGGCCGAATCATCCAGATGGTAGGCCGGGTCCTCGGTCAGCGTCCAGCCGTCGTCAGAGGGCCGGAGCGTCAGCGTCTCACCGCCATACTGGATGGAGACGCTTTCCAGCGTGGCGGCGGTCACATCCAGCAGCGGGATGCTGCCGTCCTCGGCCTCGCTGGCGGCCTGTTCGGCCTTTTGGTTCGCGTGGGTCAGCAGGGCCAGCGCCGCCCCGGCGGCGAGGACGAACACCAGCAAAACGATGAGGGTATGCTGTTTTGCTTTCATGGCGTGCCTCCTTACTTGCGGCGGCGCAGCAGCACCACCACTGCGCCCACGGCCAGCACAGCCGCCGGGAGGATGAGGACGAACACCAGACCCAGCACAGCGGCGGTGTGGCCCGAGATGGTGATGGGCGCAGCTTCCAGCGCCTTGGACTCCACGAGGGTGGTCCCCTCCTGCCCGGCCAGAGAGGCTGCGCAGCCCTGCAGGAAGGTCACGTTGCCGGGAACAGTCTGGTAGACGGCTTCGTTGTCCATGTTGCCGCAGTTGACCCAGATGACCTCTGCGCCGGTGCTGTTATTGGAAGCATAGGCTGCCAGTGCAAAGGGGCCGTCGGGGTCGCCGTCTTCCTGCTCGGCGGTGGTCATCTCATAGCCCGCCGCCTTGCTGTAGGAGCTCTCGGTGCTGACCAGCAGAGCTTCCGAGGCGACGCCCTCCGTCTCGGTGATGGTGATGCCCTGCGCCATCTGCAGCAGGACGCGGCGGCTGGTGTCGATGCCGTCCAGCGTGCCGCTCTCGGTGTCGGTGGCGTAATCCGGCAGCAGATAGTAGGGGTAACCGTTCAGGTAATGGCCGCTGTCTCCTTCCACCACAAGGCCGGTCGTGCGGGTCAGTCCGAACTCGGCCATCAGGGCGTCAAGATTCGGGGTGGAGTAATAACTGTCGGTGGTGAGCATCAGATGTCCGCCGTTTTTCAGGTAGGCGCGCAGGGCCGACATCTCATCCACGAGGCCGCCCGCCGATGCAACGTCCTGCTGCGGGTCATTGATGATGAGCAGGTCGCAGTCGTCCGGGATGGTGTCCGTCAACAGGTCGAGGAGGCTGACCGAAAGGTTCTGGCCCTCCAGCGCGTCGGTCAGGGTGTCGGTGAGGCGCTGTTCGCCGTGGTTCGTCGTGTAGTAGGCGTGGAGCTCTTCGCCGCTGGTGATGCGGTAGATGGCAGCGGTGAGCTTATTTTCGCCGCCAAAGGTCACGCTGTAGCTGCCGGTGGTGTAGTAATCGGAGTAGTCATAATCGTAGAGGTCGGACGCCGCCAGCACGGCGCTCTTCTCCCCCGAGACGAGGATGAGACTGCCGTTCTCAGCCGACTGCACGCCGTACTGGGCGGCGAAGGTCGGGTAGACGGCGGGGTCTTTCGTCTCCCACTTGATGTGGCTGCTCTCGGAGGCGTAGCGGTCCAGCAGCTTTGTGATGATGGCGTCCTCGCTGCCCGTCTCGGCCAGATAATAGATGGTGACATCCTGCGTCAGGGCGTGGGCGATGTCCCTGGAGCTGTCGCTGAGGGTGTAGAGCCCGGCTTCCGAGAGGTCGAACTCGGTGTACTTCGTCGGAACGGCCCGGACGATGAGGTTGAGCAGGACGGCCAGCACGACCACCAGCACCGTGACCGCCGAGGCATAGATGCCGCTGCGCAGCCGCAGACGTTCCAGCGGGCCTGCGCTCTTTTTCTCAAATTTCTTCATAGTCTGCCCCCTCTCAGTTCCAGCGGCGCTTCTCGATGCCCTGCGCCGTAAAGAAGAGGAAGAGCACCGTCACCGTCAGATAATAGACCAGCGTCGGGATGGAAAAGCTGTTGTTGACGAACTCCTCAAAGGGCGCAAACAGGCAGAGGGCGCTCAAGACAGCACTGAACGCTTCGGTGAGCCATGCGCTGCGCAGCAGGAACAGGGCGCTCAGCCCGGCACAGAGGGCCGCAAAGCAGAAGCAGCCCAGCGTGAAGCTCCGGGTGCGCAGACCAACTGCAAGGGAGGCTCCCGCCGACAGAGCCGTAAAGACCACCAGCGCCACGGCGCTTCCGGCGTTGAACATGCTGCGGAGGCTGGGCATCATATAGGCCAGCAGCAGGGCCGAAAAGCCCATGACTGCCGCGATGATCTGGTTCTCCGTGAGGCCGGAGCAGAACTCGCAGACGGCAATGGCCGCACAGCCCAGCAGGAAATAGCACAGCAGCGCGGCGAAATTCGCCCCGCAGGCCGAGGCCGTGCCGCCCAGAAGCCAGAGCACGACGATCATGATGCCGTCGGCCAGACAGGGCAGCGCGAACACGGTGCAGAGGGCCAGATACTTGCCCACCACGATGCCCCACACGGACACCGGGCTGGTGAGAAGGAGCTGGTCGGTGCGGGCGCGGCGCTCTTCGGCCAGCGAACGCATGGCCAGCACCGGGAAATAGAGCAGCAGCATGAAGATCGTGCGGTAGAGCGTATAATAGCCAAAATCCGTCAGGCCGTAACCGAGGTTCAGGGCCAGAAAATAGATGCCGGAAGCCGCCAGCAGAAAGGCCGTGAGCAGATAGCCCATCATGCCGTGAAAAAAGCTGCGCAGCTCCCGCTTGTAGATGGCAAGCATCGAATCAGTCCTCCTTTTTATCCGAAGTCTCTTCCGGAGCCGTCAGCTCAAGGAAGAGCTCTTCCAAATCGCGCTCTTCGGCGGCAAGGTCCACGACGGCGGCCAGATGCCCCTGCGACAGGATGAGTGCCTTGTCGCAGACGGCCTTCACCTCACTGAGGATGTGGCTGGACAGGATGACCGTGTGGGTGCGGCCCAGCTCCCGGATGAGGCGGCGCAGCTCGATGACCTGCGCCGGGTCGAGACCCACGGTGGGTTCGTCCAGAATGATGAGCTGCGGACTGCCCAGCAGCGCCTGCGCCACGCCCACCCGCTGGCGGTAGCCCTTCGAGAGGCTGCGGATGAGCCGGGGCAGGACATCTTCCAGACCGGTACGGCGGGCGGCAGACTGCACCTGTGCCGGGCGGTCGGCTTTCTTGACACCTTTCAGTTCGGCGGCAAAGTCGAGGTACTCGGCCACCGTCATCTCCGGGTAAAGGGGCGGCTGTTCCGGCAGATAACCCACGCAGGCTTTGGCGGCGTCGGCTTCCTCGGGCAGCGGATGGCCCGCCACCGTCACCTGCCCCTCCGTGGCGGCAAGATAACCGGTGAGGATGTTCATGATGGTGGACTTACCGGCACCGTTCGGCCCCAGCAGGCCGTAGATGACGCCGTCCTCCACCGTGAAAGAGATGTCGTCCACTGCAAGGCGGCTGCCGTATTTCTTGGTGAGGTGGGATACTTCTATCACAAAAAACGCTCCTTCTCTGCGGGTGTCCCCGGGAATATCTGCATCATTTTAGCCCGAAAATGTGTCAGAAATAAGATAAACCTGTGTGCGTTTCCAAATATTGTTTCTTTTGCGCTGATGCGGCAGTTTTCGCGGCCGGACGCAAAAAGAGCGCCGCTCCCCGCAAAGGGAACGACGCTCTTGGAAGCCTTGTAATTGTTGCAATTACTTACGGCCGAAACGCTTGTTGAAGCGCTCAACACGTCCGCCGGTGTCGACCAGCTTCTGCTTACCAGTGTAGAAAGGATGGCACTTGGAGCAAACTTCGACGTGGATCTCGGGCTTGGTGGAACGAGTCTTAATGACGTTGCCGCATGCGCAGGTGATGGTGCAGTCAACGTAGTTCGGATGGATACCCTGTTTCATTCTTTTCACCTCATTTCTGGTTCTGACTTATTGGGGCCATATTTAATGTATGTGCCCATCACAACCTTCAATATCGGCTACCCCCTCGAGCGGCCTTGGAAACGATTGCCTTAATATTATATCACTCTCCGGAAAAATTGCAAGAGGATATTTTGACTTTTTTGCACTTTTTTCTGGAAAGTCCTTCTCTCCGCTCCGGAAAACGAACAAACCCGGCAGAAAACTCTGCCGGGCCGTTTCTGATTCCTCCAGCCTCACCTAGGAATGGGCGTTCCGGCTCCCGCAGGACAGCTGCTTTCCGCAAAAGCAGCTGTCAGAGCCAAAGCTCCAGGACAAGGCTTATCTGCATCGCATCCGAAAGACACGATGAAACGAATTTACTGGACAAAGTAAATGCCGTCGGCACCCTCCACATCCGAGATGGCGACCATGAGCAGCTCGCCCTCGTCCGTCCAGGTAAAGATGCAGGCGTAGCGCAGCTCCTCGCCGTTGTAGTCGAAGATGACGCCCACGCTGCCGTCGTCGAGATACTGGTAAGTGCCGTTCAGCGTGCCGCCGCCCTGGATCATCTTTGCGCCGCCTGCGGCGTCAAAGGTGAACTGCAGCGTACCGCCGTATGCCGCCAGAGACTCGTCCATCTCGGCCTGAGTCATCTCGCCGCCGTCGATGTAGCCGCCGGCAAACGACCAGACCGTGTTGCTCATGTCCGGCGTGTCTGCCTGCGGAAGCTCCCACAAAGAGTTTTCCTCTTCCAGCACAGCTGCCGTAGGGGCCGCATCCACAGAGATGGCCGGCGCGGCCAGCACCGGTGTCGAAAGCGAGGCCAGAAGTGCCGCGCTGAGTGCAAGAGAAGTAATACGTTTCATAAAACTTTTCCTCCTTGTGCGATATTCGGAGAGCACATTTTGTCTAGTTCCAGTATACTCTTTTCTGCCCCTGCGGCGGACAGTTTGACACGATTCGCCCCGAAACTGCGCTCAATCGACCCGGCTCACAGGGAAACGCGGAGGATGAATCTGCCGTCCTGCACCGAGAAATCCGAAAGCCCTTTATATTTTTCCACGATCGCGCAGATGCTGCGCACACCGATGCCGTGTCCTTCGGCGTGGGTCACCGGCAGGCCGTTTTCAAACTGTATCCCCTCCGGACAGGGATTGACGAACTGCAAAAAGAGATGCCCGTTCTTTTCCCGGGCAGTAACTTCAATGTATGCAGGGCCATTCTCTGCTTTCATCCTGCGGCAGGCCCGGAGCGCATTTTCCAGCGCATTGGAGAGCAGCACGCAGAGGTCTGTCTCGGCCACCGAGATAAGCTGCGGGATATGAGCCTGAATGTTGAGCGGCACACCGCAGCTCTCCGCCCGGCCTGCAAAGGACGAGAAGATGAGGTTCGCAGCCTCGTTCTCGCAGTAGGTCGTCACCTTGCTGGCCTCTATCTCGGAGCAGATGCTCTGGATGTACTCCTGCGCCTGCTCTCCCCTGCCGTTCTCGATGCAGGCGGAGATGTATTGCAGATGGTGGCGCAGGTCGTGGCGGTAGGCGCGGGTCTGCTGCTGGGAGGTGCGCAGGGCCTCGATCTCCCGCACCGCCTGGCCGACCTGCAATTTGAGGTTGTTCCGGGTCTGTTCCAGCTGGCCGCGGGTGCGCTCCTCTGCCGAGACCCGGAGGACAAAGACGATATACGCCACGCTGCACACGAAGGGCATGAATTCCACCGCCGCCTGATTGCCCTGGGCGAGAAGGTCGGTGTAGATACGGGTCACATAATCGAAAAGGTAGCCTGCCAGCGGCACTACGCCAAACAGAAGCTGCATCGAGCGCGGATACCGGGCAAAGCTGCGGGCCGCCGGGGCAACATAGCGCAGCAATACTGCCAGCAGCGGCAGCGTGACCACAATCTCGACGGCGGGCTGCAGCCAGTCGATGCCCGGCACCATCGCAATGACCAGCAGTGCCACCCAGCGCCGGAGCTGACAGCACAGATATGCCGCCAGCACCGAGATGGTGGGCCAGAGCCATTTTCCGCTGAGGACGCTGAGGATGATGGCAAGCGGCAGATGGGTGATAAGCGGATACGTCTCCTGCATCGCCGTCCAGCTATCCATATAAGTAATGAGCGCCTGCATCAAGAGCATGGCTGCTGAGCCGACCGCCAATATGATGCAGTTCTTCTTCGTCCAGTGGATGTCGCAGAACGCCGCCGAGAGTGCGATGCCAAAGAGCGCCACGGCAACGCCGTTTGGTACAGTAAGAGCGTTCACTACATGACCACCTGCTTTCGGTCAAAAATATAGCTCAGGTAGCGGTCTTTCGTTTCCGAATACTTCCCGTGGGGCAGCGGCACCACGGCTCCGTCCTGCATCGTGATGGAGCGGGCTGCGATATTGGCGATATACTCCATATTGATAAGGAAGGAGCGGTGGGGACGGAGGAAATTCGGGTATTCCACGAGCTGGTCGCAGAGGTCGTCCAGCCGGCCCATGCTTTCCAGCACGACGCCGTTGTTCAGGTGAAACGTGAGCGTCCGCCCCATCACCTCGCAGTAGACCAGCTCTTCCAGCTCCAGGCGGACGATGCCGCTCTTGCTCCGGAGGATGAGGCTGTGCTTCTGCTCCCTGGTGCAGGCCGCACAGGCCGAGTCCATCAGGCGGAAAAAGTCCTCTCTCCGGATGGGCTTGAGCTGGTAATACCATGCATCCACCGCGTAGGATTCCACCGCAAACTCCGTGCTTGAAGTAAGGAAGATGATCTTCACATTCGAGTCATATTCCCGTATCTCCCGGGCCGCAGCCATCCCGTTTTCGCCCGGCATCAGGACATCCAGCAGGATGATGTCGAAGCGCGTTCCCTTCTCCACCTCCGCCATCAGCTCGACCGGGCTTTGATAAGACGTATGGGCAAAGTCCTGCCCGCGGTCAGCCGCATATTCTTCCAGCAGAGCTTCCAGCCGTCTGGTCTCCTGGGTCTCGTCGTCACAAAATGCGATCTTCAGCATAAGGGGATCGATCCATTCCCTTCTTTGTTTATTCTCTTCTATAGTATAGAGATTCTTGCTTTTTTCGTCAAGTTGTGATGGCAGTCCACCGGGCTGATTGCTTGCCGCCTGCGGGCGGCCGTGCTGATCCGCCAACGATCCCTTTTGCACAGAAAACGAGCCTCCTGCATTGGAAAATCGATGCAGGAGGCCTGTTATTACCATATTATGAGGGAACCGTAATTTATAATTTCGCACCCGGCAATCAATGAAACATGCCACAGGAAAATGACGCAGAAAAATATTCTTTTCAACCCGCCTGCTGCCGCTTGTCCAGGCGCATCTTGTCGGCGATCATCGCGATGAACTCCGAGTTGGTCGGTTTGCCGCGCAGGTTGTGGATGGTGTAGCCGAAGTAGCTGTTCAGGGTGTCCACATCGCCACGGTCCCATGCCACCTCGATGGCGTGGCGGATGGCCCGCTCTACCCGGCTGGCGGTGGTGCCGTTTTTCTTGGCGATCTCCGGGTACAGGCGCTTGGTGACGGCGTTGATGTACTCCGGCTCGTTCATGGTGAGCAGGATGGCATCCCGCAGGAACTGGTAGCCTTTGATGTGGGCAGGGACGCCGATCTGATGCAGAATGTCCGTGACCTTCAGCTCGTCGCTGTCCACGCTGGCCGTGATAAGCCGCTTCTGGTGGCCGTGGGCGACTTTGAGCACCCGGCTGGCAAGGACATTCTCGTCGAAGGGTTTGACAAAGTAGTAGGCGAAGCCCTCATCCAGCAGCTCCTGGACCATTTCCTCGCTCTGGAAGGCGCCGGTGACGAAAAACGTGGTGTGCGTTTCGCCGGCGGCGACATATTTCTGCTTGACGGCCAGAGCATCCAGCCCGGGCATGAAGGCATCCAGCAAAACCACCTGCGGCCGCACCACAAGCATCTTCTGCAAAATCTGAAGGCCGTCTTTTTCCACGACGGTCACTTCTACGCCTTTTTGCTCCAGCGCCTCTCGGCAGGCTGCCGTAACATCTGCGCTGGTATCCGACATCAAAAATCTTACTTTATCCATCGTACTATCCTCCAATGTGTGCAGTTCCCTTTACAGTCTAGATTTTACCATAATTTACCATGGATTGCAACAGGAAATTTTTACATTTTCTGGAATTTTCGCAAAAATTTTCTTGTTCATTCTGCGGTCTGCGCTTCGGCACCGTTTTGAACGGCGTTTTTTGCCTGTTCGAGCATCGTCTGGGCGAAAATCCCGTAGCCACGAGTGGGGTCATTGACCAGAACATGGGTCACAGCACCCACGAGGCGCCCATTTTGGAGGATGGGGCTTCCGCTCATGCCCTGCACGATGCCGCCGGTCGCAGACAGAAGCGAAGGGTCGGTCACCCGGATGACCAGATTCCGGCGAGGGTCGGCGTCGCTGACCCGCTCGATCTGGATGCGGTATGCGCGGGGCGTTTCCCCCTCGATGGTGGCCCATATCTCAGCGGGACCGGTGACGACTTCCTGCGCGAACGCGATCTCCCGCAGCTGGCCCGAGAAGTGGGTGCGCGTCGTGCCGTAGACGCCGTTCTCGCCGTTGATGCGGATGGTGCCGATGGCGTGGGCGCTCAGGAAATGGCCCTTTAACTCACCGGGGCTTCCGGCCGTTCCGGCACTGCAGCCGGTTATCTCGCAGGGAACGATCTCGCCGCTGCGCAGGGCGACGCTTTCGCCGGTGTCGCTGTCGCTGATGGGGTGGCCCAGTCCCGCAAATACGCCGAGCTCCTCGTCGGCGAAGGTCAGTGTACCCACACCGGCGGAGGAGTCCCGCACCCACATTCCGGCCCGCCACTGCCCGGCGGCACCGTCCCACACCGGGGTCAGGGCAGTCAGCTTCTGCTCACCGCTGCGGATATACACGACCTCTACGGACTGCCCCTCGGCAGCGTCCAGGGCCTCCTTTACGGCGTCATTGCTCTCGGTGCGGGTCTGCCCGATGCAGATGACCCGGTCACCGAGGCGAAGCCCGGCCTCCTTGGCGGGATTCGATGTCCCGCCGCCAGCCTGCCCGATCTCCGAAAATCCCACGATGAGCGCTCCTTCGGAGAACATCTTGACGCCGAACGGTGTACCGCAGACGGTCACTCTGGGCCGCTCTGTCACCACCGCCCGGATGGTCTTGATGGGGAGCCACCCGCCCAGCGTCAGCGTCGTCTGGTAGCTGCCCACCGCCCGGGTGCTGGCGACATTCCGGCTTCCATGGCCGCGCTGCGGCTCGACCCATGCAAAGCGGGGAAGATATAAGGCTTGTCCCGGCTCCAGATAGACCCGGTCCGGCAGACAGCTGTACAGCCAGCCCAAAGCTGCCGCAAGAGCCAGCAGCAGATATGCCGCCGCAAGCTTTGCCCGCTGCATTCTCTTCACGCCCATGGCCTCCCTCGCTGTTTTTGGGGTTATTATGCGGACGCAAAGAGGGAATTATCCTTCGGCAGTTGACTTTTGCGGCGAATCTTGCTACTATAAATAAAGTTTCCGTGCGGGAGTGGCGGAATGGCAGACGCGCTGGTTTTAGGCACCAGTTCCAACGGAGTGAGGGTTCGACCCCCTTCTCCCGCATAAAAAACGACCTCAAGCTCAGGCTTGAGGTCATTTTTTATCTTGCGGAGAAGAGGGGTCGAACAGCACGGCCGCCCGCAGGCGGCAAGCAATCAGCCCGGTGGGCTGTTGCTTAGTGCGCGGGTCCCACGAGTCAGGAATGTCTACGGGGACCGCAGCCGCTGATGACCTCAAGCTCAGGCTTGGGGTCATTTTTTATCTTGCAGAGAAGAGGGGTCGAACAGCACGGCCGCCCGCAGGTTCGTACCATGATATGGACAAATAATCCCTTTGATGCATCAGGCCGCCGTCTCTGTTTTACGGAGACGGCGGCCTGATGCATTATTTTTGACTACTTTTTGTCCCGGGGAACCCCCGGAAAAATCCTGCTATGACCTACTTTTTCTGACTACGATCCTGACTACAAAGTACCCGGCAAAAGCAGACAGTATCGCGCAGTATCTGGCAGTATCCGACAGACGCAGATAACAAAAAAATCCACGAAACATCGACTTTTCACCGACATCCCGTGGATACTTCTTGGTGCGAGGGAGGGGATTTGAACCCCCAAGGATAAACCACACGCACCTCAAACGTGCGCGTCTGCCAGTTCCGCCACCCTCGCATATGAAGTTTTGATGCAATCTTGATTTCTCTCGGCCTTGAGGTCTAAGCCGTATCGCTGACTGCTCAAGTATAATACCATACTCCCCCGACGATGTCAAGCGTTTTCATAGATTTTTTTGCCATTCATATCTTGTAAATGGAGTTTCCGTGCAGAAATGACTTAAGAAGGAGGTTTTTGGAAATGACTTTTTTCAAATCCAGCAAACATCAAAGATTGTTGTGGAGCCTTTTGCTGCTTTCTGTCGGGGCGGCGGCGGGGTTCGGACTGGGGATATTCTGCGGTGCAGAGCCGCCCGTAGGCTGCCGGGAGAGCGACCTGACCCCGGTGCCGGACGAAAGCTTCGTCTCCCCTGCCTCGGCGTCCTCCGTAGAAACGTCCCCGGAGCCGGAGCCGATGCCCGAGAAGTGGGTCTGTCTGACCTTCGACGACGGCCCCAGCAAGACGACGCCGGATGTTCTGTCCGCGCTGAACCGTGCCGGGGTAAAGGCGACCTTCTTTGTAGTCGCCACCGGCAACAACGACAAATATCTTCCCCTCATCTCTGAGGCTGCTGCCGCCGGACATCAGATCGCGCTCCACTCCGCCTCCCACGAGTACAGCGACATCTACCAGAGCGCGGACGCTTACTGGAAGGACATCGACCTGTTAAAGGAACGCCTCTCCCCTTACGTCCGGGCCGACGGTCTGCGGTATCTGCGCTTCCCGGGCGGCAGTACCAACACCGTGAGCCGCCGCTACGGCGGGCGCGGGCTGATGCAGCAGCTCAAAGAAGAAGTCACTGCAAAAGGCTACGCCTATGTAGACTGGAACGTCTGCGCCGAGGACGCCGTGGGCGGCAAGCCCAGTGCAGGCACCATCTTCCGCAACATCGTGCGGGAGACCGGCGAGCAGACCCAGTGCATCGTGCTGATGCACGACTCGGCCACCACCCGCACCACTTCCGAAGCCCTGCCCGACATCATCCAGTGGTACAAGGACAACGGTTTTGCCTTCCTCACGGTAGAGCAGGCCGTCCCCCTGCCCACGACATAGCAAAAAGCCCCGGAGGGCCTGCCAGACGGCAGACTTTCCGGGGCTTTGGTGCGTAGGAGCAGCTTACTCAGCGGCCTGATTGAACAGGACGAAGGCACGATAAGCCATGTACAGGTCGGTCTTGTGGATGACCTCGAAGGGAGAGTGCATGGACAGCACAGGCACACCGATGTCGATGACGGGGATGCCGCGGTTGGCAACATACTTTGCGATGGTGCCGCCGCCGCCCAGGTCGAGGCGGCCCAGCTCACCGATCTGCCATGCAACGTCGTCGGCGTCCATCATGCGGGTGACATAGCCCACCAGCTCTGCAGAAGCGTCGTTTGCAGCGCTCTTGCCGCGGCTGCCGGTGTACTTGAACAGCGCGATGCCGCGGCCTGCGTAGGTGCCGTTCATCGGCTCGAAAGCGCTGGCCCAGCTCGGGTCGTAAGCAGCGGTGACGTCGGCGGACAGGCAGACACTGTTGCGGAAAGCAATGATGTCGTCCTGACCAGCGGTACGGCAGAGCTCCTGCATGAAGTGGAAGACGTACATGCTCTGCATACCGGTGACGCCGTCAGAGCCGATCTCTTCCTTATCGGTCAGGACGCAGACGGTGGTGAAGGCGGGATTCCTGGTGGCGATCTCGGCCATCAGAGCGGGGTATGCATCGACGCGGTCATCGTGGCCGTAGGCGCCGATCATGGAGCGGTCGAAGCCGACGTCGCGGGACTTATAAGCGGGGACGATCTCGATTTCAGCGCGTGCAAAATCCTTCTCGGTGATGCCGTACTTCTCGTTGAGGAGGATCATGGTGTTCAGCTTGACAGCTTCCTTCACTTCCTCGTCGTCCACAGCGTCGGAGCCGATGAGGATGTTCAGTTCCTCGGCGCGGATGCCGTCGCTCAGCTTGCGCTCGCCCTGCTCAGCGCCCAGATGGGGCAGCAGGTCGGTGATGCAGAAGACGGGGTCGTTCTCGTCCTCGCCCACGTTCACAGAGACAGTGGTGCCGTCAGCGCGGGAGAACACGCCGTGGATCGCCAGCGGCATGGTACCCCACTGGTACTTGCGGATGCCGCCGTAGTAGTGGGTCTTGAAGTAGCTGAAGTGGTCGGACTCGTACAGCGGGGTCGGGCGCAGGTCCAGACGGGGGCTGTCGGTGTGAGCGATGACCAGATGGAAGCCGTCCTCGAAACTGCGGGTGCCGATGGTGGAAGCCACGATGGCCTTGCCCAGCTGGCTGAAGTAGACCTTGTCGCCGGGGGCGTAGGTCTTCTTCGGGTCGAACTGCTGGTAGCCTGCGTCCTTGAGCATCTGCTCGCTCTCAGCGGCCACCTCGCGCTCGGTCTTGCCTGCGTCGAGGAATTTCTTGTAGCCCTCAGCGAATGCGTGGGCCTCCTGCTTGACAGCGGCGGACTTGTCGCCGACGTAAGCGGGCTTAAACAGCAGCTTTTCAGCCAGCTGCTGGTTCGGAGTTTTTTCTGCCATAGGATCTCTCCTGCCTTTCTGTTTTCTTACACTTGTTGGAAGCTGTTTTCACGGCCATTGCACACCGTCTGAACGGCCTTTTTGCCCGCAGACTGCGTTGCTTTCTCTTGCGATCCGTCAGGATCGCTGCGAAAAATCGCCTTGCCTGCAAGCAAAAATCCTCGTTCATCCGGCACACTCTGGCCATGAAAACAGCTTCATCTATCAAAGACCCGCAGGTTTTTGGCCTGTCGGTTCTTCTTCATTGGTTGAGATTCAGCCGCCGTAGAGCCGGGTATAGACGGCGTAGCTGGCGGTTATCTTTTCGACGTAATGGTGCATCTGGTTATAGGGGAAGCCTTTCAGGGTCTGCCCGTCGGAGGAATGCTCTTCCATCCGCAGCAGATTATCTACTGTCCCCCATCCGCTGTGGTAGGCGGCGGCAGCGGTAGCCACATCGCCGCCGTACCGCTCCATGCAGAGATGGATGTAGTAGCAGCCGAAGCGGATGCTGACGTCAGGGTCGTAGAGTTCATCGAAGGTCAGGTCCTCATCCGGCGCAATCTTGCTGCGCAGCCAGATAAAGGTCTCCTCGGTCATCTGCATCAGCCCCCGAGCCTCCACGCTGGAAGTGGCGGCGGGGTCGAAGCCGCTCTCCGTCCGGATGAACGCATAGACCAGCAGCGGGTCGAGCTCGTATTCTGCGGCCCACTGCTCCACCTGCCGGCTGTATTTACGGGGGTAGAGCAGCCGGTCGGCCTCCCGGGCGAGGGGCGGCAGAGCCATCAGGAGCACTGCCGCGATGCAGACCAGCACCACCAGTCTGCGCAGCAGTCGGAACAGCGTTTTCAAGCGCAGCATCCCTCCCCGATGAGAGCGTCACAGAGCTCGTTTGCTGCCTTCGCCAGCGCCTCGCGGGTGGAGGTGTTGGGCAGGATGTAGTCTGCCCTGGCGGTCAGCACAGCCTCCGGCGTCTGGGCGTTGAGGCGGCGGGCGGCCATCTCAGGCGAGATGCCGTCCCGGGCCGCGATGCGCTCCACGCTGACTTCAAACGGTGCCGTGACCACGCAGAGCTTGTCGCACTCGGCCTCTGCCGCCGTGCCGATGATGACCGCGCCGTCCAGCACAAAGAGCTTCGCCCCCGCCTGCTGCGCGGCCTGTTTGGCGGCGCGGATGCGTCGGACGATCTCCGGGTGGGTCAGCGCGTCGAGCGCAGCTTTCCCCTCGGGCGTTGCAAAGGCGCGGTCGGCCAGCAGGCGGCGGTCGAGGGTGCCGTCTTCCTTTATAATATCTGCCCCGAAGCGCTCAGCCAGCCGGGGCAGCAGCGGTGAACCCGGAAGCAGGATCTCGCGGGAGAGCTGGTCGGCGTCTGCCAGCGGGATGCCCCGGGCCGCGAACACCGCCGTGACCGTCGATTTGCCGCAGCCGCTGCGGCCGGTGATGCCCAGCGTCATCATAGCTTTATCACCCGGAACGCGGCCGCACGGATGAGGCGGTTATAGACGGCCATGGACAGGCCGTCTTTCTGGGGGCAGCGGGCGTAGACCACAGCATCGCCCTGCTCATCCAGCGCACGCAGGGAGCGGAAGATGTGCTTTGCCTGGTCGGCTCCGTCCCCCTCCCGGCCATACTCCACACAGGGTACACCCAGCTTTTCGGCCTCGCCGGTAAAGCAGAGGCAGCTGGGGTTCTCGGCGGCGTGGGCATCCACATAGGCTTTGAACTGCTCGAAGGTGCCGTCCAGAAGGGTCACATCTGCCTTGGGGGCGTAGTGCTTATACTTCATGCCGGGGCTGCGGACGACCGCGCCCTCCGGCAGCTTCTCGAGGATGGCCTTGGAAACTTCCACTTCCTCGCCCAGCGCACGCTCGAGGTCTTCCAGCGTGATGTGGCCGGGACGGAAGAGGGTGGGCTTTTCGCCCACCACCGACACGACGGTGGACTCCACGCCCCAGTCGCACTCGCCGCCGTCCAGAATGAGGGGCAGGCGGCCATCCATATCGGTAAAGACGTCCTGTGCGTTGGTGGGGCTGGGCTTGCCGGAGAGGTTGGCCGACGGGGCCGCAAAGGCGCAGCCGCTGGCCTCGATGACAGCCCGTGCCACCGGGTGGCTGGGCATCCGGATGCCCACGGTGTCCAGACCGGCACAGCACTCCGCTGCCACCTCGGGGCCGCGGGGCATGATAATGGTCAGCGGGCCGGGACAGAACGCCGCCATCAGCAGCTGGGCGCGTTCCGGCACCTCGCTGACGAGGCCGTGCAGCATCTCAGGGCCGGTGACGTGGACGATGAGGGGATTGTCCTGCGGACGTCCCTTCGCCACAAAGATCTTGCTCACGGCCTCGCCGTTGCGGGCGTCGGCCGCGATGCCGTAGACTGTCTCGGTAGGCAGGGCTACCAGCTCGCCCTGCCGCAGAAGCTCGGCTGCGCGGGCAATGCCCTCAGCGTCAGCCGGGCGGACTTCAGTATTGATACTCATACGAATCATCGCTCTTTTCTTCTGTAAAGCAATTATTCTTTACAGTTTTTCGTGCGCATTCTGCGCAAGTTTATGCGTTTAGCTTTTGCAGTTTCTCGGCCTGCTCACGGGTGGCGAGGGCGTCGATGATGTCGTCCAGATCGCCGTCCATGATCTTGTCGAGGTTGTGTACCGTCAGGCCGATCCGGTGGTCGGTGCAGCGGTCCTGCGGGAAGTTATAGGTGCGTATCTTCTCGCTGCGGTCCCCTGTTCCCACCTGACCGGCGCGGTCGGCGTTGATGGCGTCCTGCTGCTCCTTCTGCTTCTGGGCCAGCAGGCGGCTGCGCAGGATCTCCAGAGCCTTGTCCTTGTTCTGGAACTGGCTGCGCTCGTTCTGGCACTCGACCACGGTTCCGGTGGGGATGTGGGTGACGCGGATGGCGCTGGACGTCTTGTTGATGTGCTGGCCGCCCGCACCCGAAGAGCGGAAGGTGTCAATGCGCAGGTCCTTCATGTCCAGCGCAAAATCCACCTCTTCGGCCTGCGGCATCACGGCCACGGTGGCCGTCGAAGTATGGATGCGGCCCTGCGTCTCCGTCTCGGGCACACGCTGCACCCGGTGGACGCCGCTCTCGTACTTGAGGCGGTTGTAGGCGCCCCGGCCGTTGACTGCAAAGACGGCTTCCTTGGTTCCGCCGAGCTCCGTCTCGTTGAGGTTCAGCAGCTCCATCTCCCAGCCCCGGCTCTGGACGTACATGGTGTACATCCGCACGAGGCTGTGGGCGAACAGCGCAGCTTCCTCGCCGCCGGCACCGGCGCGTATCTCCATGATGACGCTTTTCTCGTCGTTTGCGTCCTTCGGCAGCAGCAAAATTTTGAGATTATTTTCCAGCTCTGCCACATCCTGACTTTTTTCGCTCAGTTCCTGCTGTACCATAGCCTTAAAGTCCGCGTCGAGGGGCTCGTCCCCTTCCAGCAGGGCTTTCGCCTGTGCCAGGTGGTCCTGCGCAGTGGTGAGGGCGTGGTAAGCGTCCACCACCGGCTGTGCTTCATGGTACTCCTGCATCAGGCGGCGGAACTGCGCCGGGTCGGCGGCAGTTTCGGGCTGATTGAGACGGATAGAAAGTTCTTCGAACCGGCGGCAGACGGCCTCCATTTGGGAAGTCAGATTCGGCATATCAGGCAGTTCTCCTTACAAAACAGTTTCTGAATGTGCTGTGCCGCCGGGCTATTCCTGGCCCGGTTTGATGACCTTTTTGATGTTCTTCTCGATCTTCGCCCGGGGCAGCATGACCTCGCGGCCACAGCCCGTGCAGCGGATCTTGAAATCCATGCCCACCCGCAGCACCTCGAAGCTTGCTGCTCCGCAGGGGTGCTGTTTGCGGGTGAGGATGGTATCGCCGACTGCAATGTCCATATTGAATCCCTCCTGTCTGCACATTTATAGTACAGGCCGTGTGTCCAAAAGAGAGACACACATCTATAGTATAATCCAAACTCGTATAAAATGCAAATGCAGCTGCATATGGTTTAGAAGCTGCAATGCTACCCCAAAAAACAGAGAAAGAGGAATGAAAGATGATGCAAGCGTTTCGTACCGAAAACAACTACCGCAATGCTTCCCGCCTGAGCGCCGCTGAACTGCGGGCCGCGATGGCCAGCCGCGAGATCTTGCAGAGCACGGCGCTGGCCTTCGACACCCAGCGTCAGCTCCGGTTCGAGCTGGGCGGCTGCCGGGCTGTAATGCCCTTCGGGCAGTGCGCCGACGGGGCCGACACCGGCAGCGTACGGGACATCGCCGTACTGACGCGGGTAGGCCGGCCCACCTGCTTTGTCATCGAGGGCATCGACACCGACGAAAACGGACAGACTGTCTACCGCCTCTCCCGCGCTGAAGCCCAGCGGATGTGCAAGGCCGAATACCTCGACCAGCTCCAGCCCGGCGACATCCTGCCCTGCATCGTGACCCACATCGAGCCCTTCGGCGCGTTCTGTGACGTAGGCTGCGGCATCAGCGCCCTGCTGCCCATCGACTGCATGTCAGTGAGCCGTATCTCCTCCCCTGCCGACCGGGTCAGCGTGGGGCAGCAGATACTCTGCGCCATCAAGAGCCGGGACGCACAGGGGCGGTTCGTGCTGACCATCCGGGAGCTGCTGGGTACCTGGGCCGAGAACGCTGCCGCCTTTACGGTGGGCGAAACGGTGGTGGGCATCGTGCGGAGCGTGGAGGAGTACGGCACCTTCATCGAGATCGCGCCCAACCTCGCGGGCCTCGCCGAGAGCTGCCCCGACCTGCGGCCCGGGCAGGCCGTGAGCGTCTACATCAAGAACATCCTGCCCGAGAAGATGAAGATAAAGCTCGTCATCGTCAACCATGCCCTCAGCCAGAGCCACCGCTTCGAGCTGCGGTACTTTATCACCGAGGGCCACCTCGACCACTGGCTCTACTCCACCCCCGAGAGCCACAAGCGCATCGAGACGGATTTTTCGGTCATGGCTTGCAATCCGGCGTGAAACCCTTTATACTATAGTTAATACTATAGAACACGGGAGATGGGAGTAACAATGGCCGCCAACGATGCTTTTACCGCCGGTGTGCGTCCCGGTGGGCTGACCAACAGCACCGAGATACGATTGCTGCTGTGTTATCTTGTCAAGAACGCCGGGCCTATCACACGGACGGAGATCGAAAACGCCCTGATGGAAGAGGCACTGGTGAATTATTTTGAGATCGGCTCCTGCCTGGACGACATCGCCCGGCAGCAGCTCGTGACGGCGGACGGCGACCGGTACACCATCACCGACAAGGGCCGGAAAGTGGCGCAGGAGCTGGCCTACGACCTGCCCCGCAGTGTGCGGGAAAAGGCGGTCGCCGCCGTGCTGCGCAGCCAGACCTGGGCGCGCAAGGAAGCCGAGTACAGCGCCCGCATCAGCGAAAAGGCCGACGGCCATTGCTCCGTGCGCTGTCAGGTGAAGGCACTGGACAGCGAGCTGTTCTGTCTGGACATCGGCACACCCGACCGGCTGAGCGCCGAGATGGTAAAAAAGCAATTCATTTTGAAGGGCAATGAGATTTACCAGATGCTCATTACCAAATTGACCGAAGAAGAGAAATAGCACAAAAAGCCCGCTGCACGAAACCAACGTGCAGCGGGCTTTTTGTTAGATCAAGATACAGATGAGTCCGGTACAGCCCTCGTTGATGACCCGTTCCAGCGTCTCCTGCAAACGGCCCCGGGCCTCCTGCGGCATATGGAGCAGCTTGTTCTGCAGGCCGTCGTTGACCAGCTCGTGGAGGCTCTTGCCGAAGATGTTCGACTCCCACAGGCGGACGGGGTCGTCCTCGAAATCCTTCAAAAGGCTCTGCACGAGGTCTTCGCTCTGCTTCTCCGTCCCCACGATGGGACTCAGCTCGGTGTGGATGACCGCCTTCATCATGTGGATGGACGGCGCGCTGGCCTCGAGACGGACGCCGTACCGCCCGCCCTGCCGGACGATCTCGGGCTGTTCCAGCGAAAGCTCGTCGATGGACGGCATCACGATGCCGTAGCCGGTGGCCTCCACCTGCTCCATCGCACTGCGTATCTTCTCGTAGGCACGCTTGGCTTTGGCCAGCTCGATGATGCAGGGCATCAACCCTGCTTCGTCGCCGATTTCGAGGCCCGTCTGCTCGCTGAGCACCTTATAAAACACCTCAGGCTTGAGCAGCACCGTGATGCGGACCACGCCGTCGGCGAGGTTCATCCCACTGAGGGCGGCGTTTTCCACCGCCTCGCAGTCCAGCGCCGCCCGGCCGGAGTCGGAGATGTCCTTCATCCGGGAAATTTTCTCGGAGAGCTGCATAGCCGCTGTGTATACCTCGGTCTGGAGCCAGTGGCCTTTGTCCAGCATCGTCACCCAGCGGGGCAGGGCGAAATCCAGCTCCCTCACCGGAAACTCGTAGAGCACCTTCTGCAAAATTTCGCCCAGCTGCGCCTCGTCGAGGTCGAGGCAGCTCACAGGCAGAACGGTCCGGCCATAGCTCTCTTCCATTTCTGCCGCCATCGCTCTTGTCTCGGGGGCGTCGGGGTGGGTGCTGTTGAGCAGGATGACGAAGGGCTTGCCCAGCGCTTCCAGCTCGTCGATGACCCGCTTTTCTGCCGGGATGTAGTTTTCGCGGGGGATCTCGCTGATGGTGCCGTCGGTGGTGACGACGATGCCGATGGTGGAGTGGTCCCGGATGACCTTGCGGGTGCCGGTCTCGGCGGCGAGGTCGAAGGGAATCTCCTCGTCGAACCAGGGGCTTTTGACCATCCGGGGCTTGTCATTCTCCTCGTGGCCCATGGCCCCCTCCACCATGTAGCCCACGCAGTCGATGAGCCGGATGCTGCACTCTCCCCCGCCCTCCAGCGCCAGCGGCACCGCCGCCTCCGGGATGAACTTGGGCTCTGTGGTCATGATGGTGCGCCCCGCTGCCGACTGGGGCAGCTCATCGCGGGCGCGGAGCTTCGCGTCCTCCGGGCCGATGGCGGGCAGCACCAGCTTTTCCATAAACTGCTTGATGAGGGTGCTCTTGCCCGTGCGCACCGGCCCCACCACGCCAATGAGGATGTCGCCGCCGGTGCGGGCTCCTATCTCGCGGCAGACTGCCGCCTGCTCGATTCGTTCCTGCTTTGCCAAAATGCTCTCCCCTCTCTTCCCATTTGAAAGCCATTTGGAAGAAATTTATGCGACGGCGGGAGGAATTAGTACGATGCAAAGCAGCGCATCACCGTCAAAATCATACTTTCTTCAAAAAAATCCAAAAAAATTGCAAAAATCTGTTGACAAGACTGCCTTATCCGAGTATAATATCTTATGTCGCCGGTGCTTCGGTAGGGAGGCAACGGATGATGACCGGGTGTAGCGCAGTTTTGGTAGCGCGCTTGAATGGGGTTCAAGAGGCCGTGAGTTCGATTCTCGCCACTCGGACCAAACAAAAATAATCCGAACTTGTTTCCGATAGGAGATGGGTTCGGATTATTTGTTTTCTTCGGAAAATTCAATATGGGTGTCCGTGGAAGATGAAATCCGAAATCATAGATTGACCGACATAAGCTACAACATGATTTCAGGAGGACACGAACATGAAGTATGATGAAAGCGTTTGCAAGTTTAATATGGATACCGGGTGTGTGGAGCTGCTGCTCCGGGATGGAAGAAAAATTTCCATCAATTGCACCGGGGTTGAAGATGCGCTGGATGTGACCATAGCGCAGAGGGCAGAATTGGACTACCTCATCTACAATGACCCACTGGCGTATGCAGATTTGATTCTGAATGGTGACCCGGAGAAATATCTGAAACAAATTTTGTGAAATGAATATTCTGCGATTTTACTGAAGAATTGACAATGTAGCGAAAACTAGATATCATAGCAACAGGCTTTATTTTGTTTCAGAAGAGGTATTAGCATATGGAAGCGTATGAATTAGATAAAATAAAAGTTTTGGCAACTTCTTTCCGTGGTGCAATTGAGATAGCAAAAGATGCTGGTGAATTTGATAATGACTTTGCATTTCCTCGATTTCCCAAAGGATGCTGTGGAGATACAAGCGATCTTTTAGCTGAGTATTTGGCACAGCATGATATTTACACATATTATGTCTGTGGTCAAAAAGGTACCCAATCACACGCATGGCTGGTTCTTGTAAACACTGTAACAGTGACAACTGATAATTCAGATGCTGACAGAAAGTATAAAAGTCTGATAAGTGTTTATAATGAAGATAATGATGTAATGCTACTGCGAAAATACTATAACTTAAAAGATTCTATTATTATTGACATAACCGGAGATCAGTTCACAAATCAAAAATGTTTTTTGTATTATAACATTCCTGTTTATGTTGGTTTTTTAGATGACTTTCATAAACTTTTTAGGGTGGATCAATGCTCTATCCATGAACCTGCTAGATTGTGGGATGCTCGCTGCAAAAGTCTGTATCGAGCAATAACTAAATATATAAAGTGATTTGCAGTATGAAACGAAGTTTTTTTCAATTAAGGTATAAAACAAAAACAGGGTGCGCCCACCCGGACGCACCCTGAAAAATCCACATACGACAGAGATATGTACAACAGGGCGTTCCCCGTAGCAGAGTTCCCATAAAACAGTATTTGCAAAAGCTCCCGAAATGGGGAAGATTTGGCGTGACTTCGGTCACGCCTTTTCTTTTGCTTCCAGTTCATCCAGAGGGATGTACCCCAGCCCATCGTACTTGATATGGATGTGCTGCACCCGCTTTCCGCTGGACTTATCCGGGGCATCCACATAGATGGCCGACACCAGTTCACGGAGAGCATAAGGGGTGAGTTCTTCAATATGAACGTACTTGTGCGCTTTCTGGACGAACTTTTCAATATTCTCGATCTGCTGTTCCTGTACTTCAATTTCCTGCTGGATGGAGAGAACTTCCTCTTCCAGCTGCTTCTGTTCGGCATCGTAGCTCTGACTCATCATGTCGAAGCGGTCATCGCTAAGCTTTCCGTTAACATTGTCCTCGTAAATCTTCATGAACAGCCGTTTGAGGTCTGCGATCCGCTTCTCATTCCGGGCAAGCTGCTTCTTCAGGACAGTCAGCTTTTCGGTGCTTTCCACCCGAAGCTGCTCCTCCATGACCTTGCGGAAGTAGTCCTCATGACAGAGGATGTAGTCCGTCACCCGCTGAACATGGCTTAGCACACGGCCCTCCAAAACCTTTACCCGGATGAAGTGTCCCTTGCACTTGCTCCCGTTCTTCTTGTGCAGAGAGCAATCAAAGAAGTCTTGACTGAAGTCCCTGTGATTGGACGAACCATATTGCATCTTGGAACCGCAGTCAGCGCAGTAGACCATACCGGAGAAAATGCTGCTCTTGCCTGTCCGGGTCATGCGGTGACGCTGGCTACGAATCTCCCGAACCTTTTCAAACACATCATCGTCAATAATGCGCTCATGTGTATCCGGGAAGATAGCCTGATTTTCCACGGGATTCAGATGTCTCTTTTTATCCCAGATAGAGTTAGTATAGGTCTTAAAGTTGACTGTGCAGCCAGTGTACTCCAGGCGTTCCAGAATCAAACTTACTGCTCTTTTATCCCAGCGATAAGGGTCTTCCGGGGCGGGTGAGTTCGTACTCAGGCCATGGCTCAACTTATAGGCGGTGGGAGTCAGAACTTTGTCCACCCACAGTTGGTTTGCAATTTGGGTCGGGCCACGGCCTTCCATGCACATGGAGAAGATGCGCTTCACGATTGCAGCCGCTTCTGGATCAACAAGCCAATGTTTCAGGTTCTCCGGGTCTTTCACATAGCCGTACGGCACATTGACCGTCAGCGGTACTCCACGCTCTCCCTTGGCCTTCTGAACAGCCCGAATCTTGCGGCTGGTATCACGGGCGTAAAACTCGTTGAACCAGTTCTTAATGCCCGCAAAATCGTTGTTTACGCTGTTCGGGTCAATGGTGTCGTAGTTGTCGTTAATGGCAATGTAGCGAACGCCATACTGGGGAAAAGTGAAGTTTGTGTACAGACCTGTCAAGGCAGAATTGCGCCCCAGTCGGGACAGGTCTTTTGTGATAACGATTCCTACACGCCCTGCTTCGATCTCGACCAGCATACTCTGAAAGCCGGGGCGGTCATTGTTCGTGCCGGAATATCCATCGTCCACAAAGAACACCGGGTTCGGAAAGTGATTCTTCTTAGCGTATTCCAGAAGAATAGCCTTCTGGTTCTCAATGGACAGGCTTTCGCCGAGCCGTGCGTCCTCTTGCGACAGTCGGCAGTAAAGTGCGGTGATTTTATTCGTTGCTCCAGACATTGTTGTGTCCTCCTTACTCTGTGGAGCAACTGTCGGTACAGGATTGGTTACCGGGTCAAGTATAGCAGAATTGGACGCAGTTGTCATTCGTCTGCACCCTCATCTTCAAATTTTTGCTGGGCGTTCTTGGCAACAATGCGCTCCAGCTTCTTCAAAAAGGACTCCTTGCCCTCATAGCTGCCGGTCACGGTGTAGGTGGTGTGACCGACTTTCTCCGTGGTGGTCAGTTCTGGAATCCAGAAAGCGGACAGGTTCTTGACATGGAGGTTGCCGTTCTCGTCCACATAAGAGCTGTGTTTCTTCTGCTCTTCGGTCAAGGGCTTCCGCTTGAAATAGATTTCATTTTCGGAGATGTTCACAGTCTCGCTGGTCTGCTCTTTCGGGGCATCATCATACAGCTGTGCGAAAAATGCCAGTGCATCTTCGGGTGGTTCTTCCTCCATGAGCTGCTCGAAAACTCGCTGTTCCTCTGCCGAGAGGTTATTCCATGCGGCTTCCAACTCCTGCTCGTTGGCTGCGTTGACGAAGGCTTCGATCTCTTTTTTCATGGTGCATCCTCCTTTGGCTGCGAAAAGCGGATTTTCAAAAAGTATGGGTTTTCGTGAGAGCAAGAATCGTCCCGTGGCCACAAATTTTCAATTCTTGAAAATTCTTGCCCTTTTGGGACAGCTTCTTGTTGGGGCGTGCCTGCCCCAAACCCTGCTAGGTGATTTCATTCTTGGTGGTTGCTATATTGCTTATATGCCTTTTCAAATCCTGATTTGTTATATATGATAAATTTATAACATTCTCCATCTTTCATGGAAATTGCTGCAACAGGAACGACCATCTGACTCCATGAAAGCTCCCTTATCTCGTTCATGGGCAATACAAGGTTGCGATACAGTGGACTGACTGTGAGCTTTTGAGTTGAATATGTAATGCTCTGTTCATCAATGTACAAACCACCGCCAATGATTCCATTACGGCATAAGCTACACACAAAAGTTTTTCCCATAATATTACCGCCTCCTATTAGTTGATGGTTGGTTAAGTTGAGTATATCATATTGATTTCCAGAAGAACACCCCTATATAGGAGATTTTAGCCGTTTTACTGCGTACGTGCGTACGAGAGATTGGTACGCACGTACGCAGCGATTTGCCCGAAGCGCACCCTATATAGCCGTTTCCCACTCGGAGAGCCCACTACACTTTGCAGACCGCAGGGCTGAAAGCGTCATAGTGGGTTATTACACTTCCGCAGAAGTGCCTTTTCCTCGCCGCAGACAGCCCGGTGCACCTTTGTGAGAGCTTTCTGTCCGGCGAATCCACATCGCCCACAGGCGATGTGAGCAGGGATTCCAAAGGGGCGCAGCACCCTTGGCACACGACTTTGGTACAAAGTCTAGTGTGTTACACCTTTCCAGAGATGTACACGTTCCTGAAATGCAAAAAGCCCCATACCCAACACCTTGACGGTGCGGACATGGGACTTGATGCTTCCTCGGCCTAGCCGGGTACTCCGTAACCAATCCTGACAGGCAGTTGCCGTGTCATTTTTCGAAAACTGTTTTACGGATACCCAGCAGTCGGGAACGCTCTGTTTTTCTTTGCTAGGGGTATGATGAGCCTGTTCCGCCTGCCATGCGGCAAACTCTCGTTGGCCTTCCTCGCTGTTCCAGCAGGCAAGGATGGCCGGGTAGAATGCCCGTGCCAGACGGTCGATGACTTCATCGGGATAAGGGGAAATGTTTGTGGACTTTTTCTTTTTGTTCAAACGCACGCTCCTTTGATCGTCCCACCGTGGCAAAGCCGGGCGAGAAAATCAAAGTTCCAATTTCATATCAGGCGCAAGGGCGCGGATAGTTTCCGCCCTGCACTTGCGGCTGGTGGCTCGTTGATGGCTTACAAGTGCCTGTCGTTATGCCGTTTTAGAGGATTCACCGCTGGATTCTGCAAGAACTTCGTCCAGCGTTTTCAAAAATTCAAGGTGAGGTTTCAAGGCAAAGCGAAGAACCTTGACCTGTTCCGGATGCGTAAGAAGTTTCGGGTTCAAGTCGAACGTAACTTCCCAACTCTTTCGCATGAGAGATTCAGCATTGTGGAGCCGGTAGTACAGTTCGAGAAACTTTTGGGGAACATCATAGCTTTCATCAATGGTGTTGCTGGCGGCTTTCTCTGCCTGCTTCACCGTTACTTTGTTAGGCTTGACTTTCTTCGGCTTCGGCACATAATTCTTGATTTCCTCAAAAATTTCAGCCTGTTCTTCGGGCTTGGCCTTGCCGAGATTTTCGAGAAGATAATCGGGAATGTGCAGTTCCTCGCGGAAGAACCGATCACGGAAACCGGGAGACAGTTCATCCGCAACGTCAACGCCGTGGGCATAGTATTCTGCCCGGCGGACTGAACTTGCGCTGCCGTGATTTTCCTGTGCAATGCGCTCACAGGTTTTCATGGGCTTCTGGTTGTGTTCAGATTGAACACTGCCAGATTTCTTTGCAGTATGCTGATTGCCGCGAAATGCTTCGGTGCGCTTTTCAGAGGAATACTGCTTACCCATAAGGAACTTCTTCTGCTCCGGGGTCAGATTACGTCGCCCTAACTGATTCTTGCAGATCCATGCGAGGACTTCTTCTCTGCTTTCAAACGGGAGCGGCATAGCAGAGAAAGAGATTTCGGGATGCTCCTGAACGATTTCATAACGATTGTGACCGTCAACAAGGGTGTTGTTCCAAACGATCAAAGGAGAGAGTAGCTTGCCTTCCTTGAGGATATTTTCTTCAAGCTGCTTAAATTCATCATCGGTCAGAGGGGGAATCTGAGACTGGAACTCCGGGTCAATTTTCAGATTGATCATACGCACACTCCTTTATCTCTCCTGCTGCGTCGGTTCTTCCTCCCGGAAATAGGACGCAACATTCTGCTTTGCTGTTTTCAGTTTGAGCAGTTCTTCTTTGGCTTCCTTGTACTGCTCGTAGAACTTTGCCTTTTCGGATGCCAGTTGCTCATACTCGGCTTCCAGTTTTTTCGGGCGGGGCAGCTTGGTGAGGTTGTTTGCCTTGAAATAGGCTGCTGCCGCCCGGTACGCTGTCAGCTCTGCACGATGCTGTTCCTCAAAGACTGCGGGGCGCTTGGCGGTCTTTAACTGCTGGGCAACATTCTTGGTGCTGGTGTAGGCTGCGATGTGATAGCACAGCTCTTTGTTGGCTTTCATGCGACCTTCGAGGTCTTTCACCACCGCCAGTGCATTGTGATACTTGGTTTCCTGTTCGGCGATACGCTGGTTCAGGGCGTCCTCGTCGGTCAAGCCCTTTTCCTGCAGAAGCTTCACGGTCTGTGCCATAACTTTGAGATTGTGTTTCGTGAGCCAACGCTTATAGCCGATGCCCTTGCCCTCGGTCATCCTCGACTGGATGTCGATCAGTTTCCCGATGGTATCCTGTTTGAACTGCACCTCGGGTTTGCGTTCAGTATTTGCCTGCAACGTGGCAAGCACTGCCGCCTTATCGAATTTGTCACCGAGATGTTTCGCCCGGATGAACTTCGTTCTGCCGGAAGGCAAGTAACTGAGTTGTCCACGGCTTTCCTTGACGGTGATGCCATACTGTTGCATAAGCCTATCAGAAAAATCTTCAAAGCTGGTAGCACGGTACAGCACCGAAGAAATCTGTTTCCGCAAGATGTTCTTTACGGTTTCAAACTTCTTCTGCTTGGGCGGCTGTCCGGCTGCGGTGAGGGCTGCGTTTGCAAGATCAAGTTTCTGTTGCCCACGCCGCCTTGCCCAATATTCGGCCTCGCTGACACGCTCCTTCGAGCCGTTGAGCAGGTCGATCTGGTACAATCCGGCACCCTCGCACAGCTCCATGACCTCGACACGGAGGTGCCGCATGGTCTGGGCGGTGCTGGAGTGCTTCATGCCCTCGCGCCAATCGCGGGGCTTCTGCATATAGGGCTTGCGCTCCACTTCTCGCGTTCGGACGCTGCCGATCACGATGTGGACATGGATGTTTCCCGAATGGTTGTGCCCATCGGGGTGAGTGCAGACGATGGCAGGATGACCGGGGAAGTTGTCCTTGCAGAACTGCAAGCCAAGGGCTTGCGCCCGCTCCATGGTCAGGCCGTTCTCTACTGCGTCCTTCGGGTCGAAGCTGATGATATAATGGTGGGTCTTCACGTCCGCAGACTGTTCGTAAAACAGTATTCAACAAATGACACGGCAACTGGATGTCAGGATTGGTTACTGTTCACTCCGCTAGGCCTAAAAAGCATTAA